>NZ_JAPVZI010000016.1:0-48530 GCF_041432315.1 Streptococcus sp. 27098_8_76
TCGTTCCTTTGTCTGAAGGGCTGATTTCTTTGCCTTCTTCATTCACATAACTTGTTATGACTTTACGGTAAATATACTCAACTATTGTAACTCCTTTATTGACTTTTCCTATTTCAGGAGCTGATGTTTCAGATTTTTTCACGAATTCATAAACATCACCATTGGTAGTTGTGATCGTTTCTGGTTTTAAGTCTGGTGTGTTTGTGTTGTACTCTTTACCTGTTGGACTTTGAGTTTCAGCTTTGACACTTGTCTTACCTTCAATCTCATTTCCTTCAGTATCTATATAACTTACTATTACATCACCTTTTTGTAACTCGTACTCATAAACGACTTCTTGTTTCGCTTCTGTTACTTTACCTGTTTCTGTAGCTGAACCTTCTTTTAGTCCATTATTTGTTTTAACTAATTCATAGACTAAGCCGTCTTTTGTGAGGGTGTTTTCTTTCGTTGCAGTATAGTCACTTCCTACTTGTCCATTTGTTACTAATGTTACTGGATCTTTTAGGTTTGTTTCTGTGCCTGCAATGACATATTTCACTTCGACATTGCCACCTACTTTTGGCGCGTACTCATAAACGACTTCTTGTTTATCTGCTGTAACTGTACCTTGTTCTCCAGCTGATGTAGCTTTATGTCCTTTATATACATAAACTTTCCCATCAGTAGCTGTTAATTCTTCACCTGCTACTGGCGCTGTTGAAGTATAGCTTTTTCCGACTTTTAACCCCTTAGCAACATCTGTTGCTGGTTTTAATTCAGTTGTTGTGCCTTCGATAACGTATTTTGCAACTACATCTCCACCAACTGGAATAATTCTTTCATAATATACATTTTCAACTACATTACCATTATTAAGGACTTCAGGTGTAATTCTTACTTCATCAATTGCCGCTTTAGCGATATATTGATCATTAACTTTTACTTCTGGTTTTTCCCATTCTGAAGGTGTTGGAGACGTTACAGACTCCCATTTAGCATTTGCAGGAATTTCCCAATCTCCTTCTACAACACGTCCTGTTTTTTCTCCAGTATATACTTTTCTTGATACTGTTACTTTTTGGATTACTGGACTAGAAATGATATTACCTTCATTATTTTTTTCAATATAATTAATAGTTCTTGTAATCTCTTTAGTTTCTACTTTCACATTAGCCTGATCATATAGATATGTAACTTTCTTAGTTACCTGTCTTTCGTAAGTTCCTGTTTCTGGAGCAGAATCTGGTTGAACTTCGATAAAAATATAGTCGTGCACAGCATACCATCTATTTACAAAACCTTTAAGAATTGGTTCTTTAGTTGTAGCATAAGGCTGTCCTTCAAAACCTCTAGTTTTTGGGAACTCTTTTAAGAGCTCACCATCTACAGTTTTATAGTACACTTCTAGTTTTCCACGAACATCTTCTGTTCTTAATCCTACAACATTTGATTCTAACCAAGTATCTTTTCCATCTTTTATAAAAATTTGAGAAGTACTTTGCACATAGTTTGGGTTATTCTGATCGACACGTAGATTAAAGTTATGTTTAAAGGCATTCTCTTTTGTTACAGTATAATTATTTTTAAATACATATTTAACGGCAGTAACATCTTTCCAATTTGTGATTTGATTAGCAGTCACATATGTTCCAGTAGTTTTGTCAGTAGCAGTTGATGTTGTATAAAATACATCGTATTCGTCTGAATTATCTACAATAGGTCCTTCTAAATAGGTTAGAGCTTCTGTCTTAGGTATTAATACTACTGCTTCTTTTACTCTTTGAGGAAGATCTGTTAAATTTTCAATTTGTGGTGATAAGACAACTTCTTGTCCATTCTTAACATCAATGATTCCTCGAACACCTGTAGTTCCAGGTTTAGCAATTGTTAAAGAAGTTGAATATTCAGCAACGTTATTAATTGTAACGTTAATATTTGCTTTTGAAATAGATAAACCTGGTGCGTGATTTTCAACAAAATTAGCATTAATAGAATTGTCATTACCTACTAACGTTTCAGACTCACTATTCCATACTAAATAAGATTCAATCCCATAAGTTCCAGCTTCAACTTGTCCATTATTTTCAACTTCGAAAGTCAAGGCTGTAGGACTATATAATCCACCTTTAAGCCATCCATCTTTATTTAAATCATATTTAGTAAGACCTAAATTTTTTGAATCAAAGATGTAAGCACGTTTCCCTGTTCCTTTATAATTTTCGATAATTTTAGTTGGATTTACCGTGTCATAAGATTCTTTTAATTTATCATACGTTCCTTGTGCATCACTCCCATTTGCTCCACCAAAATGTAATACGTATTTCGATAATAAACGATTATCTGCTGCTAATCTAAAGTCTTTCAACGGTAACTTTGGATCCGCTAATAACATCACACTTGTTTTAGTAATATTTGGATCTAATTTATTTAAATCGTAAGTCTTAACTCCATTTTTATCTGTCTCTGCTAAAGAAAAATAATCTGGTGCTGAATACGTTACGGCAATAGGAATTGTTTTATCTCTCGTTAACTGATCTTTAGTTAAAGTTTGACTCCCTATTTGATTCATATCTAATGATAATTTTGTTGGAGTTTTGACATGCCATGCAGGATCACCACTACCCGTAGCAGGACGTTCCATAGCTATAGCACTCTCTATTGTATTCTCTGATGTAGACCCTTGCGCTATTTGATCGTCATAGCGTTGAATTGTTTTATCTTGGGCTTTTTCCTTCCATGTACCAACAGTTACTCCAAGTCTTGATTCTAATCCAGTTATTGTTTTAGAAGTCGAATTGTATTTTTGAAATTCATCTACTATACCCGGATGTTTTAGGATTAAATGCTCATATTTCTTTTCAGGATTAATTTCGATAGTATCATATAATTCATTAATTGAAGTATATTCTTTCAATAATTCAGCTTGGTTATCTTTAGTTACTCCGTATAATTTAAAATTCTCTTTTAAATTCCCGTCTAACTGTTATCTGTAATAACCTCTAACTGCTTTTGAACCATCAGCTTTTATTTCATTTGTATATACTCTATTTAACTGGAATTTTGTAAAGTAATTTCCTTCTTGATCTTTTGGAATAAAATAGTTTATATACTGACTTGGTAAGAATGCTCCGTCACCTTTTAATTTATCAGATGGTACATAAAATCTAGCGTTAAACGTATCTTCATTACTTGCATTTGAAAATAATCGTTGATTTGTTTCAGGGATAATTCTTGTATCCAGATCTTTAATAGCAGGAATACCATCACCAAGATATAATCTAAATCCATCAGGATTATCTAATGTCTGAGTAAATGTTGAGCCATCAGGTCTATGCCCAACTGCTTTATAAACAATATTGGCATTGAATCCTTTAGTAGAATTTGTTTCAATTACTCTTTCAATAGCTTCCTGAGTATTAAAAGCTCCTTCTTTTACTTTTAAAATTGGTCCACCATAAAGTAAACTTTGATCGATACCTTTCTTTTCATCTGGATGTAAGGTTAAAACTCCATTTTCTAATGTCCAAAACTTATTGTTTTTAACATTTGTTGGATCTAATTCTAAGAAATCTGGAATTCCACTAATCGTATAATCATAACTTGTTAAACGTCCATTACCATTATGATTCGTTTCTTCGTTATTGAAAAAAGCCTGATCACTCATAATAAATGGTAATTTAAATGTACTTCCTTCAATCGGCTTGAAAGTCCCATTCGAAACGAATCCCATTTTAAATTCTGGTAATGGAGCACCAAACTGATCGACCATATATTTGACAGTCTTAGGTCTTGAATCTTTTTCTCTATATAAGATTTCTGACAAATAGTCAAAAGTAGCTCTAGCTGACTTCGTTGATAAAGTTTCTCCACCTGCTATGAACTCTGTAGTAACTGATAATGCATCACCTTTTGATGGAGCATTTTTTATAGAGGTACCCACATATAATTTTAATAAACTTTCAGCAACAGTTCCACCACTCATAGGATTTAAATTTAAATCATAAATATAATTTGTAGCAGTTGATAAATCATCTACACTTTTTACAAATGATGAATTTGCAAATTCTGGTTTTTTCGTAGAATGTAAGAATTCTTTTGGTATCGTTACACGTACTTTACCATCGTTCACCGTTTCAGTTGAAGAAGCTGAATAAGTAATCGCCATATTAATGACACGTTCACCATCACCATTATTTGCAACCGGTATAGTCTTTTCAGTCGGTCTTCTCGATGTATCAAAATAAATTGCCCCTGTCAAAGCTTGGGTTGTCACTCCTGTTCGGAAACCAGTTCCTTCTTCCAGTTTCTTACCATTACGACTATCTTGATTTTTGTTTTCTTTAGGTGTTTCTTCAGCCTTGATTGATTTTAAGATAGAAGTTAATGAGCTAATTTCTTTTGCTTTTTTATCAGCTCCTGACTGTGTTGCACCCAATGCACTTAAATATTGCTTAGCTTCTGCAACTAGTTTTTCGGCATTTTGGATTTGAGAAGCTTGTTTTTTATTTCCTCGGATACGTTCAATTTGAGCTTCCAAATCTGCTAATTTTGCTTGCAAGAGAGATAAATCGACAGATGGTTTTGCCTCAGTTGCTTCTGCAGTGTTAGTATGTGCTGAAACTGCTGAAGCTTGTTCAGCTTCTTTTTCATTTTCTTTTACAGGTTTTGCTGGCTCAACTAACTTTTCTTCATTTATTTTTGGTTGCTCAGCTAACTCTGATTTTGTTTCACTATCTGATTTTGGCTCAGAGACAGTTCCTGCTTGCGTATTTTCTTGAGCTTGGTTTAGTCCCGTATCAGCATCCTTCGTTACCACCGTTTCAGTAGCAGAGTCTGCTTCTACCGTATCTACATTGTAACCAAACAAAAATCCTGCCCCGATTAAGACACTCGCAGCACCAACTTTTAATTTTTTAATCGAATATTTTTCGTATCTATTTCCACAAAAATATCGATGATCTTTTTGTTGTCTCGACAATTTAAACATAGCTTACCACCTTATATATATATGCACTCTTTGGTACAAATATACTCTTATAAATTATATCATATTTCAGAGTCACTTTTACAGTATTTGCTTATAAATTTCATTTTAAAAATATAACATTCTAAATCATTTTTTCGTACAAGTATAAATTTATATAAATATCTCCATTATCCCACCTTCAACTTTCTTTTTCATTCCTTTTATGGTAAAATGAAGAGTAATAATATTTATTAAAGAGGTAAAAACATGATTGAAGCAAGCAAATTGAAAGCTGGTATGACATTTGAAACTGCAGACGGAAAATTGATCCGCGTTTTGGAAGCTAGCCACCACAAACCAGGTAAAGGGAACACAATCATGCGTATGAAATTACGTGATGTCCGTACTGGTTCTACTTTTGACACAAGCTACCGTCCAGAAGAAAAATTCGAACAAGCTATTATCGAAACTGTTCCAGCTCAATACTTGTACAAAATGGATGAAACTGCCTACTTCATGAACACTGAAACTTACGACCAATACGAAATTCCAGTCGTAAACGTTGAAAATGAATTGCTTTACATCCTTGAAAACTCTGATGTGAAAATCCAATTCTACGGAACTGAAGTAATCGGTGTAACTGTACCAACTACTGTTGAATTGACAGTTGCTGAAACACAACCATCTATCAAAGGTGCTACTGTTACAGGTTCTGGTAAACCAGCAACTATGGAAACTGGACTTGTTGTCAACGTTCCTGACTTCATCGAAGCTGGACAAAAATTGATCATCAACACTGCAGAAGGAACTTACGTTTCTCGTGCCTAATCTCTAGAAAGAGGTCATTCTATGGGAACTGAAGAACAATTTGGCGAAATCGTTATCGCTCCACGTGTACTTGAAAAAATCATTGCCATCGCAACTGCTAAAGTTGATGGTGTCCATTCATTTTCAAATAAATCCGTATCTGATACCCTATCAAAACTCTCTCTTGGTCGTGGCGTCTACTTAAAAGAAAGCAACGAAGAACTAACTGCTGACATCTACCTTTATCTTGAGTACGGTGTGAAAGTACCAAAAGTTGCTCTTGCTATTCAAAAAGCAGTCAAAGATGCTGTCCGTGATATGGCTGATGTGGAACTTGCTGCTGTTAACATCCATGTTGCAGGAATCGTTCCAGATAAAACACCAAAACCTGAGTTGAAAGATCTATTTAACGAGGACTTCCTCAATGACTAGTCCATTATTAGAATCTAGACGCGAACTTCGTAAATGCGCTTTTCAAGCTCTTATGAGCCTTGAATTCGGTACAGATATGGAAACGGCTTGTCACTTTGCCTACACACATGACCGTGAAGATGCAGATGTGCAAATCCCTGCCTTTCTTTTGAACTTGGTTTCTGGCGTTCAAGCTCAAAAAGACGAGTTGGATAAACAAATCAACCAGCACCTCAAATCAGGCTGGACAGTTGAACGCTTGACCTTGGTCGAAAAAAACTTACTACGCTTGGGTATCTTTGAAATCACTTCATTTGATACACCTCAGCTAGTTGCAGTCAATGAAGCTATTGAACTTGCCAAGAATTTTTCAGATCAAAAATCAGCCCGCTTTATCAACGGACTGCTTAGTCAATTTGTAACTGAAGAAAATGAATAATCAAAAAGGTGTTTGGTCTTCCAAGCACTTTTTGACTTTCCTCTCTGCACAGATTAAGAACCACATAAAAACTAGAACTGGCAGTCAGTTCTAGTTTTTGCGTATTCTAAAGAATTATACTCAATGAAAATCAAAGAGCAAACTAGGAAGCTAGCCGTAGGCAGTACTTGAGTACGGCAAGGCGAAGCTGACGTGGTTTGAATTTGATTTTCGAAGAGTATTAGTATTTTCTAAACCGTTGATAGCGCTCTTCCAACAGCTCTTCTAGCGGTTTTTGTGAAAGCATGGCTAGCTCGTCTTGTAGTTCTTTTTTGACACTCTTGATCAGTTCTTTACTAGAAAGTCCTCCTTCAGAAATCACCTTATCCACCACGTCCATTTCTAACAGTTCATGTGAGGTGATTTTCATCAGTTCTGCTGCTTCCATGGCACGAGTGCCGTCCTTCCATAAAATGGAAGCAAAGCCTTCTGGACTGAGAATGGCATAGATGGAATTTTCCAGCATCCAGACACGGTCCGCGACTGCTAGAGCCAAAGCCCCACCTGATCCACCTTCACCGATAATGATAGCAATAATCGGAACTTTCAGGTCACTCATTTCCATGAGATTTCGAGCAATGGCTTCTCCCTGTCCACGTTCTTCCGCCCCGACACCAGGATAGGCACCTGCTGTATTGATAAAGGTCACCACTGGACGGCCAAACTTTTCAGCTTGTTTCATCAAGCGTAAGGCCTTGCGATAGCCTTCTGGATGTGGTTGTCCAAAATTCCGTTTGAGGTTGTCTTGCAAGCTCTTGCCTTTTTGGATACCAACCACTGTCACAGCTTGGTCTCCAAGCCAGCCGATACCACCAACAACTGCACCATCATCGCGAAAAGAACGGTCACCATGTAATTGGATAAATTCATCAAAAATGCCTGTCGCAAAGTCCAAGGTTGTCAAGCGACTCTGCTCACGCGCTTCTCTGACTATTTTTGCAATGTTCATCTTGGACTCCCTCCGTGCAATCTGACTAGGCTTGCAATCGTATCTGGCAAATCTCTTCTTTTAACAATAGCATCCACAAAACCATGTTCCAATAGGAATTCTGCCTTTTGGAAATCCTCAGGCAAGCTTTCACGAACCGTATTTTCAATGACACGACGTCCAGCAAAACCAACCAAGCTCTGTGGTTCAGCTAGAATGATATCGCCTTCCATAGCGAAAGAAGCTGTCACACCACCTGTCGTTGGATCTGTCAAAATAGTTAGGTAAAAGAGACCAGCATTTGAATGGCGTTTAACTGCCGCAGAAATCTTGGCCATCTGCATGAGACTCATGATTCCTTCCTGCATACGGGCACCACCAGAGGCTGTAAAGAGAACAACTGGCAATTTTTCAACAGTCGCATACTCAAACAAACGAGTGATTTTTTCACCTACAACCGTACCCATAGAAGCCATGATAAAGTTAGAATCCATTATCCCAAGAGCCACAGTCTGACCTTTAATAAGAGCAATTCCTGTCACAACGGCTTCATCCAAACCTGTTTTTTCACGCATAGTTGCTAGTTTCTTTTGATAACCAGGGAAATGCAAGGGATCCTTGCTTTCAATCCCCGTAAACAATTCCTTGAAGGTACCCATATCAATCGTCAAAGCCAAGCGTTCTTGGGCAGAAATACGAAAGGTATAGCTACAGTGCGGACAGATACGCTCACTTCCCAGATCCTTCTGGTAGATGGTATGCTTACAGCTCGGACACTGGGAGAATAATTCATCTGGAACCTCTGGCTTGGCTTGAGGTTTTTCCCTAACCGAACGATTGGGATTAATTCGAATATACTTATCTTTTTTACTAAATAGAGCCATTGATTCCCCTTTTCGGTTTAAACTCTTGAAGTCATTTTATTCTTTTTCTTGATATTTGGGTAAGAAGGTTTCCATCAAGAAGGAAGTATCGTAATCTCCAGCAATGACATTGCGATCTGAAATGAGGTCAAGCTGGAAATCTGCATTGGTCTGCACCCCCTCTATCTCTAGTTCGTAGAGGGCACGTTGCATTTTCATCAAGGCATCAAAACGATTTTCACCGTGAACGATGATTTTGGCAATCATACTATCATAATAGGGGGGAATGGTATAGCCTGGATAAACTGCTGAATCCACGCGCAAGCCAACACCTCCGCTTGGAAGATAGAGATTGGTAATCTTACCTGGACTTGGAGCAAAGTTGAAGGCTGGATTTTCAGCATTGATACGACATTCAATAGCATGGCCTCGTAGAACAATATCTTCTTGCTTAACAGACAGAGGTTGACCTGCTGCAATGCGAATCTGTTCCTTAACGATATCAACACCTGAAACAAATTCTGTTACTGGATGTTCTACTTGTACACGAGTATTCATCTCCAAAAAGTAGAATTTGCCACTGGCTTCATCAAGAAGAAACTCAATGGTCCCTGCATTCTCATAGCCAACAGACTCTGCCGCTCGAACAGCAGCAGCACCGATTTCATGGCGCAGCGTTTTTCCGATTGCAATCGAAGGACTTTCTTCTAAAACCTTTTGATTATTCCGTTGAAGAGAACAATCCCGTTCACCCAAGTGAATCACATGTCCATGCTCATCTCCTAGAATTTGAACCTCGATGTGACGAGCTGGATAGATAACCCGTTCTATGTACATGGCACCATTGCCATAATTGGCCTTAGCTTCACTGGAGGCTGTTTCAAAGGCAGAAACGAGATCGTCTGGTTTTTCAACCTTACGAATCCCTTTACCACCTCCACCTGCTGAAGCCTTGAGCATAACAGGATAGCCAATTTTTTCAGCAACAATCAAAGCTTCTTCAGAATTATGCACTTCTCCATCTGAACCTGGTATAACAGGCACACCTGCTTTAATCATCTGAGCGCGCGCATTGATCTTATCCCCCATCATATCCATAACATGGCCAGATGGACCAATAAACTTGATTCCCACCTCTTCACACATGATAGCAAATTTGGAATTTTCACTGAGAAATCCAAAACCTGGGTGAATGGCTTCTGCCTCAGTCAAAACTGCAGCTGATAGAACAGCATTGATATTGAGATAAGACTCAGTTGCCTTACCAGGGCCAATACAAACTGCTTCATCTGCCAAAAGCGTATGAAGGGCTTCCTTATCAGCAGTTGAATAAACCGCTACCGTCGCAATGCCCAATTCACGCGCCGCACGGATAATACGAACAGCAATTTCACCACGATTTGCAATTAAGATTTTTCGAAACATGGAGAACCTCCTTAGTTCCCTATTGCAAAGGTAAGAGTACCACTAGCTGCAAGCTTGCCATCCACTTCAGCCTTTGCTTCAACCACAGCAATTGTGCCACGACGTTTTACAAACGTTGCTGTCATAACCAATTGGTCACCTGGTACAACTTGCTTCTTGAATTTAACCTTGTCCATACCAGCGTAAAAGACCAGTTTCCCCTTATTTTCAGGTTTTGACAACTCTAACACACCAGCTGTTTGCGCCAAGGCTTCCATGATAAGAACACCTGGCATGACAGGGTATTGAGGAAAATGGCCGTTAAAGAAAGGCTCGTTAATGGTCACATTTTTGATAGCAACAATAGTGTCCTCGCTCACTTCCAACACACGATCTACTAGGAGCATAGGATAACGGTGGGGAAGAGCTTCTTTGATTCCTTGAATATCGATCATTTGATACGTACCAATCCTTTACCAAACTCAACCATTTCTTCGTTAGAAACGAGAATTTCCGTTACCACACCATCCTTAGGAGCTGGGATTTCATTCATGACTTTCATGGCTTCTATGATCACCAGAGTTTGACCTTTTTTGACACTATCACCAACTGAAACGAAGGCAGGTTTATCTGGTCCAGCAGCCAAGTAAGCCACCCCAACAAGTGGGCTCTCTACAACATCTCCCTCAGCAGCCACATTTGCTTCAGCTGGAGCAGGAACTTCTTCCACTACAGTTTCTGCTGGAGCAACTTGAGGTGAAACTTCAGACACCAATCTAGCTTCATTCTTGCTAAACTGCAATTCATCCGTCCCATTCTTATAAGAAAACTCTCTCAAACTTGACTGGTCAAATTGAGCCATCAAGTCCTTAATATCGTTTAAATTCATACTTATTTATTCTCCCAACGTTTGAAAGCAAGAACTGCATTGTGGCCACCAAAACCAAAGGTATTTGAAATAGCGTATGGAATTTCTTGCTCCAAGCCTTGTCCATAAACGACATTGGCTTCGATATAATCTGATACTTCACTTGTTCCAGCTGTCATTGGTACAAAGTTATGACGCATAGCTTCAATGGTAACGATAGCTTCTACTGCACCTGCAGCGCCCAGCAGATGTCCTGTGAAAGACTTAGTTGATGATACAGGGACTTCCTTACCAAGAACAGCTACGATCGCACCACTTTCTCCTTTTTCATTAGCCGGAGTTGATGTTCCGTGAGCATTGACATAGGCTACTTGCTCTGGAGAAATTTCCGCTTCTTCCAAGGCTAATTTGATGGCCTTGATAGCACCCTGACCTTCTGGATGAGGAGAAGTCATGTGGTAGGCATCACAGGTATTTCCGTAACCAACCACTTCTGCAAGGATGGTTGCCCCACGTTTTTCGGCGTGTTCAAGGCTTTCAAGAACCAACATCCCTGAACCTTCTCCCATAACAAAACCATTACGGTCCTTATCAAATGGAATAGAAGCGCGAGCTGGATCCTCTGTAGTAGAGAGAGCTGTTAGGGCTTGGAAACCAGCAATAGCAAAAGGTGTGATAGAAGCTTCTGAACCACCTACCAACATAACATCTTGGAAACCAAACTTAATGGAGCGGAAGGCATCCCCAATCGCGTCATTTGATGAAGCGCAGGCAGTATTGATGGATTTACAAACACCATTTGCTCCAAAACGCATAGCAACATTTCCTGAAGCCATATTTGGCAAGGCTTTTGGAAGGGTCAATGGTTTCACACGTTTTGGTCCTTTGTCATAGAGGCGAAGCACTTGATCTTCAATTTCTTTGATTCCACCAATACCAGAAGCAACGATAACACCAAAACGATCCTTGTCAATAGCCTCTACATCAAGACCTGCATGATTGACAGCTTCTTGGGCCGCATACAAGGCGTACAAAGAATAGTTATCAAAACGATTGGTATCCTTCTTAACAAAGTATTTATCAAAAGGAAAATCTTGGATTTCTGCCGCATTGTGCACATCAAAGTCACTATGATCAAATTTTGTAATTTGACCAATTCCGATTTTTCCAGTTGTCAAACTAGTCCAAAATTCTTCTGGTGTATTTCCGATTGGAGATGTTACTCCATAACCTGTTACTACTACGCGATTTAGTTTCATCTTTTTCACCTCTAGCTTCTGCTACATACTGAGGCCGCCATCAATGGCAACCACTTGACCAGTTAGATAATCTTGGCCTGCTAAAAATACTGTCAAATCTGCAACCTGCTCTGCCTGCCCAAATTCTTTCATAGGAATTTGGGCCAGCATAGCATCTCTTACCTTGTCTGATAGAACAGCTGTCATATCGGACTCAATCATTCCAGGTGCGATAGCATTAACCCTTATATTGCGATTGGCTACTTCACGCGCCACAGACTTGGTAAAACCAATCAAACCAGCCTTAGAAGCTGCATAGTTAGCTTGGCCAATATTTCCCATCAAACCAACAACACTAGACATATTAATGATAGCACCTTCTCTGGCTTTCATCATCGGTTTCAAGACTGATTGTGTCATGTTAAAGGCACCAGTCAGGTTAACCTTGAGCACTTTTTCAAAATCCGCTTCTGTCATCTTGAGCATCAGGGTATCTTGAGTAATCCCTGCATTGTTGACCAAAACATCCACTGAACCCAGCTCTGCAATAGCTTGATCAACCATACGCTTAGCGTCTGCAAAATCCGACACATCCCCTGAAATGGGAATCACCTTGACACCATAGTCTGCAAAGTCAGCGAGCAATTCTTCTGAGATAGACCCACGACTGTTTAAGACGATGTCGGCTCCTGCCTGAGCAAACTTGTGAGCAATGGCAAGACCAATCCCACGACTCGAACCTGTAATAAAGATATTTTTATTTTTTAGTTGCATTCTTTTCTCCTGTTTCCTCCTGTATTTATGGGAGAAGGGATTACTTGTTTTCTAGCAAGGCTTCCAAACTAGCCTGATCTTCAACATTGGCTAGTTTAACCGTCTTATCAATTTTTTTGACAAAGCCTGACAAAACTTTCCCCGGTCCAATCTCGATAAAGTTGGTTACGCCTGCTTCTTGCATAACTGCAATACTCTCATAAAAACGAACTGGCTCTTTGACCTGACGCGTCAAAAGTTGAGCAATGTCTTCTTTTTTCATGACCGTAGCTTCTGTATTACCAACTAGGGGACAAGTAAAATCTGAAAAACTTACTTGAGCTAGAGTTTCAGCTAGTTTTTGGCTAGCAGACTCAAGGAGAGCGGTATGAAAAGGCCCTGAAACCTTGAGAGGAATCAAGCGTTTGGCACCTGCTTCCTGCAAGAGTTCAACAGCTCGATCAACTGCAGTCACTTCTCCACCAATCACGATTTGTGCAGGTGTATTATAGTTCGCTGGGGTAACCACTCCAAGTTCAGAAGCTTTTTGACAGGCTTCTTCAATGACCTCTACTGGCGTATTGAGAACAGCCACCATCTTGCCAAAACCAGCAGGGGCCGCTTCTTCCATATAGGCGCCACGCTTAGCGACCAAGGCTACCGCATCTTCAAAATCTAAGGTGCCACTGGCCACCAAGGCAGAATATTCTCCAAGAGACAAACCAGCAACCATATCCGGCTGATAGCCCTTTTCTTGCAATAAACGGTAGATAGCAACCGAAGTCGCTAGAATGGCAGGTTGCGTATAGCGAGTCTGATTGAGTTTTTCTTCTTCCGTATCAATGAGATGACGCAAATCATAACCGAGTACCTGACTAGCTTGATCAATCGTTTCTTGGACAATCGGATACTGATCATAGAGATCCCGTCCCATCCCTAGATACTGGGCACCTTGACCAGCAAATAAAAAGGCTGTTTTAGTCATTTCTTACAACTCCTGCCCAACGAGAGGCTTCTTCTTGAATTTTCTTAGCTGCTCCGTAATACAAATCTTTTAGGATTTCTTCAACGGTTTCTTCTTTGGAAACAAGGCCTGCGATCTGACCTGCCATGACAGAGCCACCATCCACATCTCCGTGAACAACCGCTTTGGCTAGGGCACCTGCTCCCATTTGTTCAAAGATTTCTAAATCAGGATTTTCCTGTTTAAAGGCATCTTTCTCAGCTTTTTCAAAATCACGAGTCAATTGATTTTTAATTGCACGAACAGCATGGCCAAAGTGTTGAGCTGAAATCGTAGTATCAATATCTCTAGCTTTTAAAATCTTGGCCTTGTAATTTGGATGTGCATTAGACTCTTTGGCAACGACAAAACGAGTTCCAACCTGAACAGCCTCTGCACCTAGCATAAAGCCAGCCGCAGCACCTTCACCATCCGCAATCCCTCCTGCCGCAATAACAGGAATAGATACAGCTGCCGCCACTTGACGCACCAAGGTCATGGTTGTTAATTTACCGATATGCCCCCCAGCTTCCATTCCTTCTGCGATAACAGCGTCCGCACCAATTTTTTCCATTCGTTTAGCTAGGGCAACGCTTGGTACAACTGGAATAACCGTGATCCCAGCTTCATGGAAGCGTTCCATGTATTTTCCAGGATTTCCTGCGCCTGTTGTCACTACCTTAACACCTTCCTCGATAACGAGGTCTACAATATCTTCCACAAAGGGAGACAAGAGCATGATGTTGACACCGAAGGGTTTATCCGTCAACGATTTGATCTTGTCAATATTGGCCTTGACGACTTCTTTCGGTGCATTCCCACCACCGATAATGCCTAGTCCTCCAGCCTTGGAAACAGCTCCTGCCAAATCACCATCAGCAACCCAAGCCATTCCTCCTTGGAAAATAGGATAATCAATGTTCAATAATTCTGTAATACGCGTTTTCATAGTGCCTCCATCGTTTCTTGCTTACGTAATAGTTCGATACTGTCATAATTTGACAATCAAACTATTGCCTAAACAAGAGGGAGCGGGTTTCCCTACTCCTTCTATCTTATATTCTGCTTATTTTGTTTGCTCTTCAACGTAGGCAACCAAGTCACCAACTGTTTTCAAGTCATCTTCTGCTTCGATCTGGATATCAAAAGCATCTTCGATTTCTGAGATTACTTGGAACAAGTCCAATGAATCTGCGTCCAAATCATCAAAAGTTGATTCAAGTGTTACTTCTGATGCGTCTTTTCCAAGTTCTTCAACGATAATTTCTTGTACTTTTTCAAATACTGCCATGATAGGACTCCTTTAAAATAAATAGTTTTTATAACAATGTGTTCACCACATGATTACCTAAATTGTAAGAATGAGCGTGCCCCAGGTCAAGCCTCCACCGAAGCCTGATAGCAGAACAGTCTGGCTACCATCTAAATGGATGAGACCTTGTTCTACACACTCTGAAAGTAAAATCGGGATACTGGCTGCACTGGTATTGCCATATTCCATCATATTGGCTGGAAGTTTAGCTCGGTCAACACCGATTTTTCTAGCCATCTTATCCAAGATACGGTCATTGGCCTGATGAAGTAGCAGATAATCTAAGTCTGTCGCCTCTATAGGAGATTCATCAATAGTCTGTTTGATAGACTTGGCTACATCTCGAATGGCAAAATCAAAGACTGCGCGTCCATCCATCTTCAAAAATGAATCTGCACTTTCTTGATCTGAAAATGGAGAATGCAAACCTGAATGCCCATAAGTTAAACACTCGCTGCGACTTCCATCGCTATTGAGGCTCTCAGCTAAGAAATGCTCTTGCTCGCTAGCTTCTAGCAAGACACCACCAGCACCATCTCCAAACAATACAGCTGTTGATCGGTCTGACCAATCGACTGCCTTAGAGAGGGTTTCACTACCAATCACCAAGCCTTTTTGAAAGCGACCAGAAGCGATAAACTTTTCAGCAGTTGAAAGAGCAAATACAAATCCACTACAAGCAGCTGTTAGGTCAAAAGCAAAGGCCTTATTAGCACCAATATTAGCTTGAACACGAGCAGCTGTAGAGGGCATCATCGAATCTGGAGTAATGGTAGCTAGGATGATAAAATCCAACTCCTCCCCTGTGATTCCAGCTTTTGCCATCAGTTTCTTAGCAACTTCCGTAGCCAAATCACTGGTAGATTCTGTTCTTGAAATATGCCTTTGTCGTATTCCCGTCCGACTTGAAATCCACTCATCATTGGTATCCATAATCTGAGCCAAGTCGTGATTTGTAACCACTTGCTCTGGCACATAATGAGCAACCTGGCTTATTTTTGCAAAAGCCATTATTTCAAATCCTCCAAAAATTGATAAAGATTGGTCAAACCTTTGCTCATAACATCAATTTCTTCCTTACTCATACCATCAATGATTTTTTCAACCATGGCCTTGTGGAAGCGTTTATGTAGCCTATGAACCAAGCGACCCTTCTTTGTCAAATGTAGATGCACCACACGACGATCCTGCTCTGAGCGAATGCGTTCAATGTAACCCTTGCGTTCGAGATTATTCAAACTAGTCGTAACTGTCCCAAGAGTCACCATCAACTCTTTTGACACTTGACTTGGTGTCACGTCTGGGAATTTCCCAATCACATCAATCGTATGCATTTCTTTGATGGAGATATCCTTGAAACGACTACCTCTCAAGCTCACTTCCTCAATGACAAGGACATTGTTAAATATAGATGTTAAATATTCATTAATTCGTTGGTAGTCCAATCTCTTTTCCCTCCTTTTCAAAAAACTTTCACAATCAAAACATTTGACAAAAGAATTATATCAAACTTCAAAGAATGATGCAAGTATTTTTTTATTTTCCTGTAAATTTAGGCCGTCTTCTCTCCGAATGAGCTCGCACTCCTTCTTTGAAATCCTCTGTTTGAGCTAAGGATTCCTGTAGGTTCAGTTCTAAAGTAGCGTAATCCTGCCAGTCTTTAAATTGGCTCTCCCAAACCAACTTCTTAATGGCTGCATAGGAATTACTTGAACCACGTCTTAATTTTTTAAGAAGCTGTTCTCTCGTCTTTTCAAGTTTATCAGCTTCACAGACGCGGTAAACCAGCCCCCATTCTAGGGCTTTTTCTGCGGTTAAAGCCTCACCTGTCATGGCTAATTGAGCAGCACGCGTCACACCGATACTGCGGCTCAAGAGGTGAATCCCCCCTGCATCTGGAGCCAAACCAACGCCAACAAAGGCTTGAATAAACTTCGCCTTATTCGTCGCCAGACAGAAATCTGCCGCAACAGCCATATTCGCTGCGGCACCTGCAACAGCACCGTCAACTTCCATCAAGACAGGTTTAGCAATTTGCTTAATTTTATAAGAAATAGTATTGACCAATTCTGCGATTTTCGTCAATGATGGAATATCATCCTCATCGACTGCTCGCTTCATCTCAACCAAATCTCCCCCAACTGAAAAGACTTTGCCATTGGCATTGATTAAGATAAAATGCACAGCTGAATTTTCTTCTGCCAGAGTCAGCGCTTCTAAAATCTCCTCACACATAGGAATATGAAAGCCATTTGCAACCTCAGGACGGTTTAAAGTAATAATTGCCAAGTCCTCTTCAAGCTGATAAATAATGTGTTCCATCAGGGCTCCTTTTTATTTCATAAGCAGTTTAAATTATTTCGTTTTCAAAGTATATCTTTTTTGTTCTAAAAAAGCAAGAATAAGAATGTAATAAGTGTCTCAGCCGATTAGAAAGCATCATTTTAGGCTAGAAAGCATCTTATTTTCTTCATTGAAAAAAGGCTTTCTTTCTGCTATAATCGTATAAAATACTTACTTTAGGAGTTCTTATGAAAGTTGTTAAATTTGGAGGTAGCTCTCTTGCCTCTGCTAGTCAATTAGAAAAAGTTTTAAACATCGTCAAAAACGATTCAGAGCGTCGTTTTGTAGTCGTTTCTGCGCCTGGTAAACGCAATGCTGAAGATACTAAGGTTACGGATGCCTTGATTAAATACTACCGCGACTATGTTGCTGGTAACGATATTAGCAAGAGCCAAAACTGGATTATCGACCGCTATGCTGCTATGGTTAGTGAATTGGGACTAAAACCAGCTGTTCTAGAAAAAATTTCAAAAAGCATTCGCGCCTTAGCTACTCTTCCTATTGATGAAAATGAATTTCTCTACGATACTTTCCTAGCAGCTGGTGAAAATAACAATGCTAAATTGATTGCTGCCTACTTTAATCAAAACGGGATCGATGCACGCTATGTGCCCCCTAGAGAAGCTGGTATTGTGGTCACAAGTGAACCTGGTCACGCTCGCATCATTCCATCAAGTTATGACAAGATTGAAGAATTGACAAATGCAAATGAAGTCCTTGTCATTCCTGGTTTCTTTGGAGTTACCAAGGAAAATCAAATCTGTACCTTCTCACGTGGAGGATCAGACATTACAGGTTCTATCATTGCTGCTGGTGTCAAAGCTGACCTCTATGAAAACTTTACGGACGTTGATGGTATCTTTGCAGCCCACCCTGGTATTATCCACCAACCACACTCGATCCCTGAGTTGACCTACCGTGAAATGCGTGAGTTGGCCTATGCAGGATTCTCAGTCCTTCACGACGAAGCCCTTCTTCCTGCCTACCGTGGAAAAATTCCTCTAGTTATCAAGAATACCAACAACCCTGACCATCCAGGTACTCGTATCGTTCTAAAACATAGTAGTGATGAATTTCCAGTTGTGGGAATTGCTGGTGACTCAGGCTTTGTCAGCATCAACATGTCGAAATACCTTATGAATCGCGAGGTTGGATTCGGACGCAAGGTTCTGCAAATCCTTGAAGACCTTAACATCGGTTGGGAACATATGCCAACAGGTATCGACGATCTTTCAATCATCCTCCGTTCTCGCGAACTAACTCCTATCAAGGAAGAAGAAATCCTGCGTCAGTTGGTTCAAAAGGCTGAAGTAGACCATGCAGAAATCGAACACGACCTTTCAATCATTATGATTGTTGGTGAAAAAATGAAGAGCCATATTGGTGTCACTGCTACTGCGACACGCGCTCTATCTGAAAACAAGATCAACATCCAGATGATGTCTCAAGGTTCTAGTGAAGTTTCTATCATGTTTGTTGTCAATAAAAACCAAGAGAAAGCAGCTATTAAAGCCCTCTACAATGCCTTTTTCGGTGAAAACAAGGAAGATTAATCATGGCCCAATCTCTTAACAAAACAGTGCTTCTCAATACGACAGGAACTTCCTATCTCTCTATAGCTGGGAAAGTTGGGAAATTCCTGGTCGGAGATCAGGCTCTGGAATTTTACCCAGATGTCAATGTCGAACAATTTATCCAGATTCCTTGGAGCCATATCAATCAGATTGGAGCCAATGTCACTGGACGAAAAATCAGTCGCCACTTCGAAGTCTTTACAGACAAAGGAAAATTCCTCTTTGCTTCAAAAGACTCAGGTGCTATTCTCAAAATTGCACGCGAAAAACTGGGTAATGACAAGGTCGTCAAACTTCCTACCCTGATTCAAACCATTAGTCAAAAATTTAAAAATCTATTTGCAAAAAAGTAGAAACTTTAGTATAATCATAGCAACGGATAAGTAGGTTATCTTCTTCTTTCAGAAAGTCTGCGGGTGCTGCGAGCAGATAGGAGGGATAGGTGAAATTCTACCGTTAGTAACAATTACATACACAATCAAGTGCACACCTGTGAAGTTGGATGGAACCGTGGCCCTGCCACTCCAACGCTTTGTCAGGTGTGCTTTTTTCATAAAGGAGTTCTTATGTTAGATATCAAACGTATTCGTACAGACTTTGATGCTGTCGCAGAAAAATTGGCTACACGTGGTGTAGATGCTGCTGTCTTGAATGAGATGAAAGAAATCGATACTAAGCGTCGTGACATCTTGGTCAAAGTTGAAACTCTCAAGGCAGAACGTAACACAGTTTCAGCTGAGATTGCCCAAGCCAAACGTAACAAAGAAAATGCAGATGACAAGATTGCTGCCATGCAAACTCTATCTGCTGAGGTTAAAGCCTTGGATGCTGAATTGGCAGAAATCGATGCTAAATTGACAGAATTTACAACGACTCTTCCAAATATTCCAGCTGATAGCGTTCCTGTTGGGGCTGACGAAGACGACAATGTGGAAGTTCGTCGTTGGGGTACTCCACGTGAGTTTGACTTCGAACCTAAAGCTCACTGGGATCTTGGTGAAGACCTTGGCATCCTTGACTGGGAACGTGGTGGTAAGGTAACAGGAGCTCGCTTCCTCTTCTATAAAGGTCTCGGTGCTCGTTTGGAACGTGCTATCTACAACTTTATGTTGGATGAACATGGCAAAGAAGGCTATACTGAAGTCATCACGCCTTACATGGTTAACCACGATTCTATGTTTGGAACTGGTCAATATCCAAAATTCAAGGAAGACACTTTTGAACTCAGCGACAGCAATTACGTCCTTATTCCTACAGCTGAGGTTCCTCTAACAAACTACTACCGTGATGAAATCCTGGACGGTAAAGACCTGCCAATCTACTTCACTGCTATGAGTCCTTCATTCCGTTCTGAGGCTGGTTCAGCTGGTCGTGATACTCGTGGCTTGATTCGTTTGCACCAATTCCACAAAGTTGAAATGGTTAAATTTGCCAAACCAGAAGAATCTTACGAAGAATTGGAAAAAATGACAGCCAACGCTGAAAACATTCTTCAAAAACTCAACCTTCCATACCGTGTCGTTGCTCTCTCTACTGGAGATATGGGCTTCTCAGCTGCTAAGACTTACGACTTGGAAGTATGGATTCCAGCCCAAAATACCTACCGTGAAATCTCAAGCTGTTCAAACACAGAAGATTTCCAAGCCCGTCGTGCCCAAATCCGTTACCGTGATGAAGCTGATGGCAAGGTAAAATTGCTCCACACCTTAAACGGTTCTGGACTTGCAGTTGGACGTACGGTTGCTGCTATTCTTGAAAACTATCAAAATGCAGATGGTTCTGTAACCATCCCAGAAGCTCTTCGTCCTTACATGGGTGGAGCTGAAGTCATCAAACCATAAAAAATAAGGTTTAGCTATTTCTAGCTAGACCTTTTTTCGTAACCAAATCAGATAAGCGCCTAATACAAAGAGCAAAATGATTAGGCAAATAGCTGTTTCAGCCAGTACCAGATAATCCAGAAATGGAAGTTTCAAGAGTCCCTGAGCCATCTTGAGCGAAGTAGCTGTGATAATGGTCGGGAAAGTGAGGGCTGAGAAGGCTGGTTGAAAGCCTTGTTTTAAAATATTGGGTAGGCGAGTTAAAACAAAGAAAAAGAAGGATTGGGAAGCCAAAATCATGACAATTAAGAGCCAAATCGGTAGGCTGGCTCCTCCAACTCGAACCAGGGAGGCCAAGAGTAGAGAGAAAGGAGCACAGTAAATCCCTTCTTGTCCAAGCATGGCTAGTGGGAGTGGATGTTTCTTTAAATCGCTATAAATAAGCGGGTAGAGATAGAAGGTCAAGAGAAATCCAAAACTCAAGGTCGCATAGGCAATTTCGATGATGCCTACCAGAGGATATGTCAAGGCTGCTACTGCTATCCCCACATAAAGCACCGTCCAGCTTGGAGTCGCATGAACCCTTCGACCTGGACAGACAAACTTGATGGTGAAACCAGCAATCAAGACCAAATCCAAGAGAAATGAAAACCACCAGAGACCCTGCGCTACTAAAGGAAGATGAGGGAATACGCGAAAGACATAGGTAGATAAAATCATCCCAGCCATAGGAAAAGTGGCCATTCCTGACAAAAGAGGAGGCTTGGTCAATTCTTGCTTGGTTTCCTTCCAATTAAACAGATGCAAAATCAGAAAGTAAATCCATAAAACTAAACCTGATAAACTCAGTATATGTGACAGAACTGGCAACGTATCTAAAATAAGATTTCCAGCTCCTGCCAAACCTAGCAAACAACCAGAAAATACTAAGGGGAGTTTTTTCATACTAACCTCCAATAATCATGTTAGTTTCAGTATAGCATAAAAGCGCTTAAATGAGGGGATAAAAAACGAAGTCCGATTATTTCAGACTTCATTTTACTCAGATATGAATTAAGCATAAGGTTGCAATTCTGGGTTAATTGGTGTATTGGCTAGATTGTTGGCATAGTTACAGAGACTTGCTAGGCTGACACCAAGAACCACATCCAAGGCATTTTGTTGGGTATAGCCAACTTCTAGAAACTCAGACAAGGCTTCATCTCCTACACGACCCTTGGTATTGATAACTGCCAAGGTAAACTTAGCTAGGGTGTCCAATTTAGGATCTGTTTCAATTGGAGTACGATTGCGAAGGGCTTGAAGCAGATCATCATTCATCTGGATTTGTTTGATGGAAAAGGCGGTGTGACCTGCGACACAGAAGGCACAACCATTGGTCACAGCTGCCGTGATTTGCACCACTTCACGCTCAACAGGTGTCAGGCTGTTGCGACGGTTGATGGCTCCGACAGTTCTGTAGGCTTCTAAGGCAGTAGGTGCATTAGCCAAGAGACCGATTAGGTTAGGAATATAGCCATTGTTATCTTTTTCTACTGTTTCAAGAACTTCTTTCACTTCTGCTGGTGCTGATTCTACTGTATGAATTGTAAATGCTGTCATCATAAAACCTCTTTTCATGTTGTTGAAACCTAGTCTATCACAGATTCTATACCGTGTATAATATATATTTTAAATTGCATCGATAGAAATTTTTTATGAAAGCAAAAAATCACACGAGCTGTGTGATCTCATTATTTATCAAAATACTTTTTAGTCTCAGCAATAACGACCGGCGACAAGACTAAGAGGGCAATCAAGTTTGGCAGAGCCATCAAGGCATTGACAATATCTGCGATAATCCAAACCATATCCAACTCGATAAATCCTCCCAACAAGACCATGAGTACAAAGACCACACGGTAGAGCCAGATAAAGCGAACCCCAAAGAGAAACTCAAAACAACGTTCTCCATAATAGTTCCAACCTAGAATTGTCGTAAAGGCAAAGAGTACAAGGAAGATGGTCAGGAGTGCAGGTCCAAAGTGTGAAAAGACTGTTGAGAAGGCTGACTGAGTCAAGGCAACCCCATTTAAGTCGCCACTCCAAACACCAGTCACCAAGATGGTCAAACCAGTCAGAGTACAGATAATGAGGGTATCAATAAAGGTTCCTGTCATGGAAATCAAACCTTGCTCTACCGGTTCATTTGTCTTAGCCGCAGCAGCTGCAATAGGAGCTGAACCTAGACCAGACTCATTTGAAAACACACCACGCGCCACACCATTTTGAATAGCCATCCGAATGCTAGCACCGGCAAATCCACCTACCGCAGCAACAGGACTAAATGCTGATGTCAAAATTAAAGCGATTGTGGTAGGGATTTTCTCGATATTAAAGAAAATAACTGTAAGAGTTCCCAAAATATAAATGATAGCCATAAAAGGAACAACAGTAGTTGAAACCTTGGAAATGGACTTGAGCCCGCCAAAGACTGCAATTGCTACAAAGACAGACAAAACAAGAGCTGTGATGGCTGGCGAAATAGTCGTTGTATTCTGGATAGATTCTGTAATCGAGTTGACTTGGGTAAAGGTCCCGATTCCCAGTAAAGCTACTAGCACACCTGCTAGGGCAAAGAAGATGGCAAGTGGTCGCCACTTTTCTCCCATCCCTAGAAGGATATAATGCATGGGACCTCCCGCTACTGCACCATGGTCATCCTTGGTACGGTATTTGATAGCCAAGAGTCCTTCCGCATACTTGGTAGCCATCCCAAAGAAAGCCGCCATCCACATCCAAAAGAGGGCTCCTGGTCCACCGACCTTGATAGCCGTCGCCACCCCGATAATATTTCCCGTACCAACTGTCGCTGCTAGTGCTGTACACAAGGCCGCAAAACTGGATACATCGCCATGCCCCTTGTCCTTGATAAAAATAAGCTGGAAGGCCTTGGACAGACGCAAAACCTGTAAAAGCCCCAAACGAGCAGTAAGGTAAATTCCTGTTCCGACCAATAAAATCAAGAGGGGAGGTCCCCAAGCAAAAGCATCAATTGATTTAAGCAATTCTAACATTCTATTCTCCTATCTTTTCAACCCCAAAAGAAAGAGCACATGCAAGATACATGTACTCTGGAATGCTTAGATAAATGCTAAAAAGCGGTCTATCCTAGCTCTGTCCTTTTACCTGAGAGTTTGAGCAGTTACCTGCCTTGCCCCTTCGGTGCCTTTACGGTCTCTCCAGAGTTCCGTCCATTTACAGTCATGGAAAATCAAACGATTCTCCACTTCTATTAAACTTCATTCGGTGTTGGTATTTAATTGATTCTTATTTTACAAAAAATGTTGGCCTTTGTCAATGGATTTTGGGAAAATCTTATTTGACTCTGTTAACTAAACTTGGTAATGATTTTCGAAATCATAAACTCCCCAATTTACGCTATAAATCTTTTAAATTACTATTTACAACTTCTCTGCTCATCTCGTTATTAAAGAAAGGAAGACCGACGATACGATAACGTTCATCGTCCAACAAAGTTCTTGCCTCATCTCTTTCAGTAATTTGCAGTAAGAATTTCTCTTTCCAGCCTTCTTTACTATTTTTGAAGGTATTATTACTATCCAAAAATTGACTTCCTTTTGGCTCAATGAAAATCTGCCAAGAAGTATTTCCAACTTTTTTATCATTTGCAAGCAAGATAAAGTCAGGCTCAAAAGCACGCCCTTCATCAAAACTATAGATTTTCACTGCTTTCTCATTTCGCAAAAGATAAATATCAGACCACTTTTCCTGCAAATCATTCATCAATTCACGGATAGCACGCACCAGATATTTCTCCTCGCTTGTTCCAAAGTTATCATCATAGGCATACCAATCTAGTTGATCGATATTTTCAAAAATCTCTGTTTCAGACTTGGTTTTTTGTGACCGTCCAAACTCTGCATTCCCATTTATATTAACAGTATACTTTCTCAAGATATTCTCTTCAAAAACTTCACGTACAGGAACAGATTCAAAGTTAGCTGAACCATAAAAGCGCTCTTCAGTTGGAACGATATCTTTTTCAATGCTATATAAAAGCTGTTCTGCAATATAGAGTTTCTGGTCTGAAGTTAACTCACTTGTTTGTGATAAAGAAGATTCTACTATAATATTAACTTTCGAAAGCATTTCGATGAAGGCAGATACACCACTCAAGCCAAAGAAAGCTTTCTGTAAGTTTTTAAAGGTATACTGTTTATTGCGATTGATAGCTGCTCGAACAATATTGGAAGTAATTTCTTTTCCAAACTCAAAGTTTAAGGTGTTTACTGAATCAGTCACAAAAATATCATCTTCTGAGAAAACTTCAAAATCTCTTGTGCTGGAAGTCGGTAAACTTACCTCAAAGGAACTCGGAATGAAAGAGGTATCCAACAAACTTTCCTGTCGTTGTTCAACATATTCTTGATAAGAAAGACGTTTATTCATCCAAACCAGACCATCTGTATAGGTTCGTGTTTGTTTGAAAGACTCTTTTAGCTTTAATTCACGCTCTTCTAAATTGACATCATCAAAAATTCCAGACTCACGCAAGACTTGCTTTAATTCAGAAATATACCGAGGATTATTGGCAGAATGATAATGAAGCTGTTCTATGACACGCAGCTCATTGTTTTCATTTTCATCAAATTTACGAATGAACTTCTCCTCAATTTGATTATCAATCACAAAGGGATAATAACGGGCTCCACGACCGATGAGTTGCTTTTCTGCATTGGTAGTGTTCCCTGCGACAAAACCGTTCTTTGTTGTCTTACCATCACGAATATCGTAAAGGCGAACAATATCAAAAAGATTCAAAACATCCCAGCCTTCGTTGAGCATATCAACTGCAAAAATAGCACGAATTTCATTTGAAGGGAGTTCCAGAGTATTCAACTCCACTAAATTGTTGCTAGTCTTGTTTTTCCCATCAATCACGAGTAAGCGTTCACGGCGAAAATCTTCCTGCAATTCCTCAATTAAATCTTGAAAAGAAAGTCCAGACTCCTCAAAAAAAGCAAATGCTTTTTCCAAGATGTTTTTTTGCTCCTCATCATTTGCATTTAAGTTTTTTTGAGACTGTACTTGTTCTACTGACAGATTGGCTAACATATCCAAAAAAGCCTCTAAGTTTCCTTTATTTTCAGCAATTTTTTGCGACTTAAACAAGACCAAAGGTTTGAGGTTGATGCCATGTTTCAAGGCGATTTTCTTGCGGTATTGGCTGATAATGATTGCCTGCAACATACGAGTTGGAAGTTCATTATCTACTAAGTGGAAAAGAACATCTTTAGAGTACTTATCCAAGCGGAACTCTTTCAAGTCATACTTGAAAATCAAAGATTTTTCATATTTTTTGGCAATATCTGGATTTGCTAAGTCAATGGTTGCTGTAAATTCAAATAAAGAAGATTTACGTGCTGTACTTTGAATATTTTCAATCGTCGCCGTCCAGCTGTCGTTCTCATCTTTTTCTTTCTTACCGAGTCCAGCATTCAAGTGATGAGCCTCATCTGCCAATAACACAAGCGACAAATCTTCAAATTGCTCATAAGTTAGGCGATTTTCCCTTGAGGTATTTAAATCTTGGTGAAGTTTTTGAATAGTTGTAAAAACAATATTGATACTATCAGGCTGACTATCGGAAAAATCTGTCACTTCACGTATTCCCACCACTTGATTATCAATCGTTATTTTATCCGCAAACAAGTATTTTCCCATCTCATTAGGAAAGAAGTTTGCCCTTGTCTTGGTAAGGATATTGTCGTTATTCACAAAAAAAATAAAATTCCGTTCACCCTGTTTAAATTTTTCAAGGATAATCGCTGCCATCAGCAAAGTTTTTCCTGAGCCGGTCGCCATATTGTAGAGGACTTGTTCTGGTTTTTTTCGATTTTTCTCATCCCTTTTGTAGTAGAGATACCTCCCTAGCGCCTCTTTCTGGTAAGGACGCAGTGGAAATTTCAGATTTTGCGTGATGTAGTCTGGAATGCTTGCCTTAAAGTCAATAAAGCCATTTTCACTAGCTTGCTTATAAATTTCATACACAAAAGCCATCGCTTACTCCTCTCCATAGAAGTTTCTATTGAGTTTTTTCTCTTCTAGTGAAATGCCATAGTCGCTATCATCTATCTCTGAGTAATTAACATACAGGTTATTATTATCCACCAACTCCAGCAAGACTTGTTTTTGTTCAGCTAGTGAAAGTTTTTCGAACTCTGACTTTTTCAACTTTTTAGGGTCGACACGATAAGATAGGAACGAAGACTTTTTAGCCTGTTCAAATAGTTGAGATAGAATTTCAGGCTCTCTTGCCTCTAAGACTGTATTTTTAAAATCCTGGGCATCATTTTTCAGTTCACAGTAAACGAAAGAACCACCACCAGTCCAGTTGATGTCTTTAGAAATGCCACCCTGTTCACCGTCAATTACTTTTTTCAATCGCTCAACTGAAACCGTCTCAATGTAATCCATCTGTTCAATACCAATATATTGACGGTTCATTTTGTGAGCGACAGCAGCTGTTGTACCACTCCCCATGAAGAAATCAAGAACGATATCATTTTCGATTGTAGACATTTGTAAAATATCCTTTATCAGTCTTTCGGGTTTTGCATACGAAAAAGCATCACGATTAGACAAGTTAGTCATTTCATCGTTTCCATCTTTATTTTTTGTTTTGGCTAATAAATCCGTAATAAATTCTTTTAACAAGGTATCACTACTTGAATAAGCTGGTTTTGACTTAGACATATCTTCATCTTTAAAAACACGTCTAAAAGGTCTATCACCTTTCATAAAGTCATAGTCGTCTGGAAATCCAATTCCTCCATTTTGATACCAGTCATAGAATGTATCTTTTGTAACAGCCCACGAACGGTTAGGATTAACGGGGTATTCTTTACCTGTTTTGGGATTCACCATTGTAAAATTAGAATTTGGACGCTCCTTAATAGTTGTTTGTTTTGTTAAATCAGCTGTACGCCAAGGACGGTTAGGAAAATCTGAAGTTTCATAATATTTTCGTTCTACTTCACGACCAACGATTGCATCGCCTTCGTTGCCTTTTGTGTATACTAAAATCCAATCAAAATCCTGAGAAAAGTTAAAAGGAACATCCGATTTTCCATCACGAGTTTTTCTTGGTAGTGTCCCAATAAACTTATCTTGTCCAAAAATAGAATCACTTAATACTTTTAGATAGTGCATACCATCTTCACCCGTATGAATCCAAATAGAACCTTTATCACTAAGTAACTCTTTAGCTATTTCTAATCGATTTTTCAAAAATACCAACCACGTTGACATTTTAAAATTGGAATTGTATTGAAAAGCATCTCCAATATTTTTTCGAAAATAGTATGGAACGTCAATATAAATCAACTTTACCTTACCAGCAAAGCGTTTCTTGAGGCTATGCAGTGCAAGTAGATTATTTCCCTTGATAATAAGGTTATCTGTATCCTTTAACTCCTCAACCTCGTGCTCACCGTCTTTATCATAACGTTTGAAATTGCTCAACACCTTCTCGTCCAGCAAGCGATTGATTTCCGCTGGAGCAAGCGTCTCGTTAAAGAAAATCTCTTGACGTTTCACATCGTCCTTGGTTTGCCCTCCCTCAAGCACACAATCTTTATAAGGAAAATTCAGTACAACTTCTTTAGTTTCAGAAAGATAGTTTCTGTCTGGCGTTCCAAGACCTATTTTTGTTTTGTAGGCTGTAAAGCTGTCAGGCAAGAACTCCTTGTTATTTAGAAATTGCAAAAAGATATCTTTTTTAAAGACCAATACCCCATTTTGTAGCTTTGAAAAGAAATGATTGGTCATTTTTTCATTACTCATCAACTGATTGAGTAAGTCAGGACTGTACTGCCTTGCTAGCTCAGCCAGCTTATTTTTATTTAGCACACCGTCCACTAAAAACTTAGGATTTTTAGCGAGGACTTGCTCCAATTCTTGTTTCATATATGGAATTTCCTTCTCACTTAAAATTTGTGAAGAGCTGATAGTATTCCTTTATATGTATATATAAAGGAAGGGTATACCCTTCGGTTTTATTCAATTTTCTAGTTCTATTATAACATATTTGAGCATGTTTAAAAAAATGATAAAAAAGCTTGAGGAATCACATATTTCCTCAGGCTTTTCTTATCCTTTAAATGTCACAATAGTCGCACCACTGCCTCCAGCATTTTGCGGGGCATAGCCGAAACTCTTGACATGTTTGTTTCTTTGTAGGTATTTGGTGACACCTTCACGGATGACACCTGTTCCGATACCATGGATGATATCGACTTGCGCCATATTATTAAGCAGGGCTTGGTCGATAAAGGCATCTAGCTCATTCATGGCCTCTTCATAGCGTTTACCTCGAAGGTCCAGTCTGGCTTGAGGTCCTCGCCCAGAAGTTCGTTTCACAACATTGACTTGTTTCTTCTTGACTTGCTTTTCTTGCTGAGCTTGAACAAGGTCAAACTCTTTCTCTTCCAAGGTCATCTTGATTAAACCAACTTGGGCTTCCCAGCGGCCATCTTTGAGTTGACTGGTCAAGGTACCACGCTGGCCATAACTGAGAACCACGATATCATCTCCCACCTTTGGAGCTCGTTTTTTCTTGGCCTTTTGAAGGACCTTATTTTTAGATAAATCTACTTTTTCAGGAGCCAATTTTTTCAACTTGGCCTTGGCTTCAATGATTTCGTGGGGCTTGAGTTGAGATTTACTATGGAGATTCTTAAGAATCTGGTCACTCTCACTGAGGGCCATGTCCACAATCTCAGCAGCTTGTTCACGCGCTTTGTTAAGCTCAGTTTCCTTTTCACGATTGAGCTCGTTGTAAAGTTTTTTAAGAGCACGATTCATCTTGAGATTTTCTTGCTCCACCTCACGGATATTGTCCAAGCGTTTACGGCTTTCCAGCGTCTGCTCTTCCAGTTGCTCAATAATCCGGTTGACATCATTGTCCTGATCAACCTGCTGACTGGCATCCCCTACGATAACTTCAGATAAGCCTAGACGTTTGGCAATTTCAAAGGCATTACTTCGACCAGGAACGCCCTGCATAAAGCGATAGGTCGGGCGTAGAGTTGCAGTATCAAACTCCATGCTGGCATTTTGCACAAAGGCTGTCTCAATACCATAGGCCTTGAGTTCGGGATAGTGGGTGGTCGCCATGGTCTTAACTTGACGCAGGCGAAGGTCTTCCAGAATAGCCATGGCGAGGGCTGCTCCCTCTTGGGGATCTGTACCAGCCCCCAACTCATCCAAGAGCAAGAGCGAATGCTGGTTGACCTTACCAAGAATATCCACAATATTGGTCATGTGGCTAGAGAAGGTAGACAAGCTCTGTTCAATAGACTGCTCATCGCCAATATCGGCAAAGATTTCTTCAAAAATACCAACACGACTTCCCTTATCTGCTAAAATCGGCAAACCAGACTGAGCCATAACCTGCGTCAATCCCAGAGTTTTGAGCATGATGGTCTTCCCACCTGTATTGGGACCTGTAATGACAATGGCTGTTAAATCTTGGCCAAAATGGACATCATTTGCAACGGCATTTTTGACCAAAGGATGGCAAACATGGAGCAATTGAATCTCCTGATTTTCTGATAGCTTAGGAACGACTGCTTGCCTTTCTTGGATAAAGCGGACCTTGGCACGAATCAAGTCCAGATGGCCGATAATCCAAGCATCATTGGCAATCTCAGCCGCATAAGGGCGGACACGCTCAGAAATTTCTTGGAGAATGCGAAGCATTTCATAGCGCTCATCTGCTCGCAGACTAGCAATTTCTTCGCTCAGTTTGACCACCTCACGGGGTTCGATATAGACGGTATTTCCACTAGCAGAGATGTCATGAACAACACCTGCAATCTTATTACGGTAAGTGTTTTTGACTGGTAAAACCTGACGGCCATTTCTGCTGGCAACAATTCCTTCCGTCAACATCTGCGCTTTTTGCTTAAGCAGGTCCTGCAAGACATCGCGTACCTGACTCTCGCTATCATGGATTTTTCGACGGATGCGCGCCAATTCTTCACTGGCGAAATTTTCAATGAAACCTGCATCATTAAAGGCCTGTAAGTTTCCTTGTAATTGGGGAAAATCGTGTAGTTTCTCAAACCAAAGGGCTAATTCTTCCAAGCTGACATTTTCCAGATTGGCGTAAAAACTTTGAAGCTCTCTGCTAGAAAGAAGCACGCGCTTCAAGAGTAGGAACTCCTCGATATTGAGGTCCGCCCCCATCTCCAAACGCTTGCAGACTCCTGCGATTTCCTTGGTTGCGAGAATGGTAAAATGCGGTTGCTCGACAAAGAGAGCCTGCATTTCCTTCATCTCAGCAAAAGCCTGTTTGATTTTATCTGCTTTGGCAGTCGGAGCCAGCTGTCTCAATTGCTCCAAGCCCTGCTCGGTCAACAAATGAGGTTCAAACAAGGCCTTGACCTTATTGAACTCTAATGTTTCTAATATTTTCTTGTTCATCTTTATTTCCTTATCTTTGAATGTCTAGGTGTGGTAGCTTTTTACATTCTGATAGATTCGAGTCAATCTGTAAACAAAGGGCTAGGAAAACTCCTGCCCTTTTTATCCGATTAAATTTGTCACCCAGATTTGTTTGAGCCAACTAGTTGTTACTGGTATGCTCTGGATGATGTGTTTTGCGACGATACTCTTTTCAAGAGGATTTTGTATAGCTGCCATGGGAATGGTCGCTAAAATTGTCAAGACCATTTGCAAGACAAATAAGGTCACCAACATGGACAAGATGCCTGCTGAAACTTGGAACAACTTACCACCAAGCTTTTTACTAGGAAGTAAGTGTAACAAGAGACCAAGTAAACGACCGATGCTATAGACAATCCCAAATACAAGCAAGTAGCCGATACCTGCGTAAAAGACCTTATCCAACTGAAAGAGTTGATCCGATGGGAAGAAGAAAGTTCCCTGACCTTCCTGCGGATTTGCATAAGGGAGCAATAAATGGAATTTCTCTCCAAGCCCCTTGTAAAACTGGCCAGCCATAAAAGCCGATGCCATGGCTGAAATCAGGTAATAAACCTGTAAGAGCAGGCCTCTCCGATAGCCGATATAAAATCCCCAAGCCAGGACCAATAGAAGAAGGAGTGAAATCATAAGGAATCCTCAATCTTGCTCTGTTCTTGCTTGCAAGTCACGAGTTTGTGACGGAGTTCCTCTAACTCTTGCTCCTTATCGTCAAATTCAATCTCACGGCTGAGCTGAGTTGATAAACAGTTGACTGCCAACAAAAGAGCGATTGTTTCATCATCTGCACTAGGCATTTGTTCTTTAATTGCTTGGTATTTTTCTGTCGCAACCTTAGCGATTTCCTCCATAAAGAGATTATCATGTTCGCTTGTCAAGGTTAATGATTTTTTCCCGAATGTAAATTTGAATCGATTTAGATTTGCCATAAAATTCACCTCACGATATTATACCAAAATTCGCTAACTTTGTCAGTTTTTACAAATTTGCCTGCTTTTATGGTACAATAGAAACTATGGCAAGTATAACACTCACACCAAGCGAAAAGGAGATTCAGGCTTTTCTTGAACACTATCAAACCAGTCTGGCTCCCAGTAAGAATCCCTATATCCGCTACTTTTTGAGACTACCTCAAGCAACGGTTTCTATCTATACTTCTGGAAAGGTCTTGCTTCAGGGTGAAGGAGCTGAGAAATATGCTCGTTTCTTTGGCTATCAAGCTGTAGAGCAAACCAGCGGACAAAATTTCCCTTTGATTGGGACAGATGAGGTTGGAAATGGTTCCTACTTTGGTGGACTTGCAGTTGTGGCTTCCTTTGTCACACCTGACCAGCACGACTTCTTGCGAAAACTCGGTGTGGGGGATTCTAAGACTCTGACCGACCAAAAGATTCATCAGATTGCTCCTATCCTCAAGGAAAGAATCCAGCATCAGGCACTCCTTCTCTCACCAAGCAAGTACAACGAGGTCATTGGAGACCGCTACAATGCTGTTTCGGTTAAGGTTGCCCTCCATAATCAGGCTATCTATCTCCTCCTTCAAAAAGGTGTTCAGCCTGAGAAAATTGTGATTGATGCCTTTACCAGTGCTAAAAATTATGACAAGTACTTGCCACAAGAGGTCAATCGTTTCAGTAATCCTATCAGCTTAGAAGAAAAGGCTGAGGGCAAATACTTGGCCGTCGCAGTTTCTTCTATCATTGCGCGTGATCTCTTTCTAGAAAATCTTGAAAATCTGGGACGAGAACTGGGCTATCAACTTCCAAGTGGAGCTGGAACGGCTTCTGACAAGGTGGCTAGCCAGATTTTGCAAGCCTATGGTATGCAGGGACTCAACTTCTGTGCCAAACTGCACTTTAAAAATACTGAAAAAGCGAAAAAACGCTTAGAAAGGTAAGTTATGAATTCATTTAAAAATTTCCTAAAAGAGTGGGGATTGTTCCTCCTGATTCTGTCATTACTAGCTTTAAGTCGTATCTTTTTTTGGAGTAATGTCCGCGTAGAAGGGCATTCCATGGATCCTACCCTAGCGGATGGCGAAATTCTCTTTGTTGTCAAACACCTCCCTATTGACCGTTTTGATATCGTGGTGGCTCATGAGGAAGACGGTAATAAGGACATTGTCAAACGTGTCATCGGAATGCCTGGCGATACCATCCGTTACGAAAATGATAAACTTTACATCAATGACAAAGAGACAGATGAACCTTATCTAGCTGACTATATCAAACGCTTCAAGGATGACAAACTCCAAAGCACTTACTCAGGCAAGGGATTTGAAGGAAATAAAGGCACTTTCTTTAGAAGTATCGCTCAAAAAGCCCAAGCCTTCACAGTTGATGTCAACTACAACACCAACTTTAGCTTTACTGTTCCAGAAGGAGAATACCTTCTCCTCGGAGACGACCGCTTGGTTTCGAGTGACAGTCGTCACGTAGGTACCTTTAAAGCAAAAGATATCACAGGGGAAGCTAAATTCCGCTTCTGGCCAATCACCCGTATCGGAACATTTTAAGAGACCTAAGAGGCCGAGAATCACCAATCTCAGCCTCTTCTTCTATCGTGAGAATATGATTATTCACTATCCAGTTTGATTAAGATAGAAACAAAGTTATACTCAATGAAAATCAAAGAGCAAACTAGGAAGCTAGCCGCAGGCTGTACTTGAGTACGGCAAGGCGAAGCTGACGTGGTTTGAAGAGATTTTCGAAGAGTATTAACTCTCACCTATTTATGCAAAGGAATTTTATGGAAGTTTATTTTTCAGGAACCATTGAACGGATTATTTTTGAAAATCCCAGCAATTTTTATCGTATCCTCCTCCTAGAAATCGACGATACGGACGCAGAGGATTTTGATGATTTTGAAATCATTGTCACAGGCACCATGGCTGATGTGATTGAGGGAGAAGACTATACCTTTTGGGGACAAATTGTCCAGCACTCCAAGTATGGGGAGCAACTGCAAATCAGTCGTTATGAACGCGCAAAACCAACTAGCAAGGGTCTGGTTAAGTACTTTTCAAGTAGCCATTTCAAGGGAATTGGTCTCAAGACAGCTCAGAAAATAGTGGACACCTATGGCGACAATACCATTGACGAAATTCTGCAACACCCGGAAAAGCTAGAAGGCATCGCAGGACTCTCTGCCAAAAATCGCGAGGCTTTCGTCTCCACCCTCCGTCTCAACTACGGAACCGAGATGGTTTTAGCCAAACTTGCCAACTACGGCATTCCCAATAAACTAGCCTTTCAGATTCAAGACTTTTACAAAGAAGAAACACTTGATGTGGTTGAAAATTATCCCTACCAGTTAGTTGAGGATATCAAGGGTTTGGGCTTTACTATTGCTGACCAATTAGCGGAAGAACTAGGCATCGAAAGTCAGGCTCCTGAACGCTTCCGTGCCGGTCTAGTTCACAGTCTTTTTCAGGCCTGTATGGAAACAGGGGACACCTATGTTGAAGCACGGGATTTACTAGAACAAACCCTTACTCTCCTTGAATCTTCCCGCCCCGTGGAACTGGACCCCAGCCAAGTGGCCCAAGAACTCTCATACCTGATTGAAGAAGACAAGGTTCAGCAGGTTGATACAAAAATCTTTGATAATAGTCTCTTTTTCGCTGAGGAAGGCATCCGCAGTCACTTGGTTCGTATCCTTGAAAAAGGAAAACAGAAGAATCAGGATTTGGAAACCATTCAAAAACATATCTCTACTGTCGAAGAGGAGCTAGGAATTGAGTATGATAGCATCCAAAAACAGGCTATCTGCGACGCTATCCAGAACAAGGTCTTTATCCTAACAGGTGGACCTGGTACTGGTAAGACAACGGTTATCAATGGTATCATCGCTGTTTATGCTCTTTTAGAAGGACTTGACCTCAGGAAAAAAAGCAATCTGCCAATTCTTCTTGCCGCTCCAACTGGACGAGCTGCTCGACGTATGAATGAATTGACAGGCTTACCTAGCGCGACCATACACCGTCATTTGGGAATGACAGGCGACGATGATACCAGCCATCTGGAAGATTATCTGGATGCCGACTTTATCATCGTGGATGAATTTTCCATGGTGGATACTTGGCTGGCCAATCAACTCTTTTCCAATATCTCTTCTAACAGTAAGATTCTAATCGTAGGAGACAGTGACCAGTTGCCGTCTGTCAGTCCTGGCCAGGTTCTAGCTGACTTGCTTCATATTCCCTTGATTCCTCAGACTCGCTTGGAAAAAATTTATCGGCAAAGCGAAGAATCAACCATCGTCACCCTAGCTAGTCAGATTCGACAGGGCATCTTACCAGCCGATTTCACCCAGAAAAAAGCTGACCGTTCCTACTTTGAAATTGCTAGCGGTCATATTCCTGCTACCATTGAAAAAATCTTAGGCGCTGCCCTCAGAAGTGGCATTCCTGCCCGTGATATCCAAGTTCTAGCTCCCATGTACCGAGGGACAGCAGGGATTGATGCCATCAACCAGCTCATGCAAGACCTGCTCAATCCACCACAAAAAGACCAACTCAGTTTTGAAACTCCCCAGTGCCTCTATCGTAAGGGAGACAAGGTCATTCATTTGGTTAACGATGCTGAAATCAATGTCTTTAATGGAGATTTAGGAGCCATCACAGACCTGATTCCTGGTAAATACACAGAATCGAAGCAAGATGAGATTGTCATTGATTTTGATGGCAACGAGGTCTCTTACCCACGGAACGAATGGTACAAGATTCGCTTGGCCTATGCCATGAGTATCCATAAATCACAGGGAAGTGAGTTTCCTGTTGTTATCCTACCTATCACTAGTGCTAGTAGGCGTATGCTGGAGCGCAATCTCATCTATACAGCCATTACACGCGCCAAAAGCAAGCTTATCTTACTAGGTGAATTACAGGCCTTCGACTATGCTACTCAACACATCGGAACTGCCCGAAAAACCTATCTGATTGAACGCTTCAGTGATTTGTTGGAGAATGTTGAAGAAAAGCGACCAGCTGTCTCTGAAACAGCCACATCAAGTACCTCTGAACAATCCTACATCCTAACCGAAGAAAACTGGGACAGCATACCGGCCATGATTGGGATTACAGACGCAGACCTCAAAGAGATTTTTGGAAAATAGTGCATCAGAAAACCCACCAATTCAGGTGGGATTTTTGTTTATTAATACTCAATGAAAATCAAAGAGCAAACTAGGAAGCTAGCCGCAAGCTGTACTTGAGTACGGTAAGGCGACGCTGACGTGGTTTGAATTTGATTTTCGAAGAGTATAAGATTATTTAACTGTTGCTGTGCTTGTAATCAACTCAACAGCTTTTTTGATAGTGATATCGTGTTTCAACATATCAGCTGAAAGCAAGCTTTGTACTTGTGCAACTTCCATGTTGTAGTCTGCTGCCAATTGCTCAACTTCTTTTTTGATTTCTTCTTCTGAAGCATCAAATCCTTCAGCTTTGGCAACTGCTTCGATAACAAGGTTAGTCTTAGTACGTGACTCAGCTTCTGCTTGGTATTGATTATGAAGGTCTTCTTGAGTAGTTCCAGTGATTTGGAAGTACATGTCAGGGTTGATACCTTGACGTTGCAAGTTCCCAAGGAATTCGTTTACTGAGCGGTGAACTTCTTCGTGGATCATTTCTTCTGGAAGTTCTACGATTTCAGCGTTTTCTACAGCTTTATCAATTGCTGCACCTTCTACTGCATCTTTGTAAGCTTCTTCTTTAGCAGCAGCCAATTCGTTGCGGTATTTTTCTTTCAATTCAGCAAGTGTTTCAACTTCTTCGTCGATGTCTTTTGCAAGTTCATCATCAAGAGCTGGAACTTCTTTAGCTTTAACTTCGTGGATAGTTGTCACGAATTTAGCTTCTTTACCTGCAAGGTCTTCTGCTTGATAGTCTTCTGGGAATGTTACGATAACATCAACAGTTTCGCCAGCTGAGTGACCTACCAATTGGTCTTCAAAACCAGGGATGAATTGACCTGAACCAAGTCCAAGTGAGAAGTTTTCACCTTTTCCACCGTCAAATTCAACACCGTCAATAGAACCAACGAAGTCGATGACAACAGTGTCGCCGTTTTCAGCAGCAGCTTCCTTGATAACCAATTCAGCCAAGTTGTTGCGTTCGCGTTCGATACGCTCTTCAACGTCAGCATCTGTTACTTCTTTTTCTACATCTACTGATACTTCAAGGTTTTTGTAGTCACCCAATTTTACTTCAGGTTTTGTAACGACTTCAGCAGTGATAATCCAGTCTTGACCTTTTTCCATTGAAGTTACGTCAATTTTTGGTTGAGCAACCACTTCAAGACCAGCTTCTTTTACAGCTGCCTCATAAGCGTTTGGCAAAAGAGCGTTCATAACGTCTTGATAAAGTGACTCTTCACCAAATTTTTTGTCGAAGATAGGACGTGGAAGGTGACCTTTACGGAAACCTGGAACATTAAGAGATTTCTTCACTGAGTTGAAGACACGATCCAATTCTGGTTTGATTTGGTCTTGAGAGATAGTGAAAGTCAAGACACCACGGTTTGTTTCTTTGTTTTCAAATGATACAGACATTCTGTCATTTCTCCTTAAAATTTTTTAAATACAGTCTATTATAACATAAATGAGCGACTTTTTTCAAGTAATGACTGCGCTTTTCAATGATGGGAGAGGTACTTGCTTGCTTCTTTGATACTAAGATCAGCCATTCTTTCCTTGTTTTTCTCAATGAAAGTTTCTACCCAAGCTGGATTCGTTTTGGAGTAGTCTCGCAGAGCCCAGCCAATGGATTTATTAATAAAGAATTCTGTTTGATTCAGATTATTTTGCAGGATCTTTTCCATCAGTTGGACATTGGTCTTCGCTTTTCTTAACAACTGGTGGTCAATAGCAACTCGTCTCAGCCAGATATTGTCTGATAGGCTCCATTGGAGGATTAGTTTTTCCATTTCCGGTTTATCATATACCAAACTCCCTACTATGCGATCTAGGATATCCACCGTATCCCACCAAGACTTGGTAACAACCAACTGCTCTAGCTTAGGCAAATCGCTGTCCTTTAGATAAGACTGCATGGCTTTCAAATAATTGGCAGCCACATACTGGTATTCTCTAGACTCTTTTTCCCAGCAAGTATCTACAAAATCCCAATCGATAATCTTTGTTTTTTTCGCTTCTGGAAAGTATTTTTTATAGAGTTTATTTCTTTCTGGCGCCGCAACGCCTAGAAAGGAAAATTGATGACGCATATAGGCCTCCATAGGCCCTGCTTTTTTAGGATCTTTTGCTGCTTCTAGCTCCTCAAGTAAATCTGTTAGGCTCATCTAAAACTCCTCATGCCCCACCAAGTGGTGCTGAAAAGCATAGACTGCAGCCTGGGTACGATCGCTGACCTCAAGTTTGGCAAGAATGTTGGACACATGGGTCTTGACCGTCTTGAGAGAGATAAAAAGTTCGTCTGCGATGCGCTGATTTTCGTAGCCCTTGGCGATGAGTTGGAGAACATCTCGCTCACGCGCAGTCAGGTCCTCATGTAGTTCTATGTGATTGCGATGGTATTCGACCTTCTTGCTGACCTCTTGTTCAATAGCCAGCTCGCCAGCAGCCACCTTACGGACGGCATGGAGCAGTTCGTCTGCACTAGAAGTCTTGAGCATATAGCCTTTGGCACCAGCATTCAAAACCGGCATTATTTTTTCATTGTCCAAGTAAGAAGTCACAATCAAAATCTTGGCTTCAGGCCATTCTTTGAGGATGGCCAAAGTCGCGTCAATTCCATTCATTTCAGGCATGACGATATCCATGACAATAACATCTGGACGCAATTTCAAGGCTAAGTCAATACCCTGAAACCCGTTGGACGCTTCCCCTACAACTTCTACATCATCTTGGAGGTCAAAGTAGCTTTTCAAGCCCAATCGGACCATTTCATGGTCATCTACCAGTAAAATTTTCATCTTTACTCCTTTATCATTCCTTATCTAACAAGGGAATACGGATATCAACTGCCAGCCCTTGCTTTGGAGCTGTCAAGAGTTGAACCGTTCCCGCCATATCTTCAACCCGCTCCTTGATATTGCGGAGTCCATAACTCAAGTCGTCTAAGTTCCCTAACTGGAAACCAATCCCATTGTCCACCACTTTCAGCTGCAATTCAACATCTGTCTGATAGAGGTAGACATCTAGGCAAGAGGCCTGGGCATGGCGGAGGGTATTGCTGATCAACTCTTGCAAGATTCGGAAAATATGTTCTTCAATCTTCTTAGGCAATTTCGTTACATTATGCTTGAAACTAACCTTGAGATCACTCTTGTCCTCAAGCTCTTTTAAGAGGATTTGGATTCCCTCAACCAGACTCTTCTGCTCCAGTTCAACTGGTCGCAAATGCAAGAGCAAGACCCGTAAATCCTTCTGGGCTGTTTCTAAAATAGCTGTGACACTCTGCAACTGGGTCTGCATCTTTTCTCTATCCAATTTCAAAGCTTGCTGACTGATACCCGATAAAATCATGTGAGCCGCAAACAACTCCTGACTGACAGTATCGTGCAAATCCCGAGCAATCCGCTTTCGTTCTTTCTCGATGATCTCCTCTTCTTGGGCAAGACTTTGATTTTCAGCCTTTTGAATAGCCTCTGTCAAGAGGTTAAGTTTGCCTGACAAGGACTTGAAACTGGCATCCAAATCTGGATCTGCAACCTGAATCACTTCTTTCCCTGCCAACAAACGCTTGAGATTAGTCTGCATTTTTCTTAGAGAAAGCTCTTCAATACCTCGCCAAAATAGAGCTAGGAGACAGGTCATGGACATACTGAATACCAACAACAAAAAGACAAATTTTTCTGTTTTTTCGACATCGTGCAAGAAAATAGACCAGTCAAAATCAAGGATTTCCATCAAGCTGTGGGAGAAAAATAAGACAAACAGGAAGGAGGTGAGAGCAATGATTACATAAGCTTGTTTTTTCATCCTCTGACCACCTCCACATCCCCAATCATAGTGGTCAAGAAAATCTTGACACTCTTGTTACTCTTAAGATAGTCTCTTGTTTCTTGATGATAGTGTTCATTGCGGAGAGCACGCTTGGGCTGATTGAAAAAAGTCAAATCCCCATAGAGACAGTTAACACTGAGACTAACTTCTACATCTACGGGTACAATGATTTTAGTTGTTCCTACCATCTTTCTGAGGATAATGACATTGTCATGATTGGTTAGGATGACCCTCTCCAGATGAATAGTGTCCTTGCCCATGAGACGAAAAAGATTGATATCATCAAACTGGCAAGTCTGGTAGCTTGAAAAATGATGGAGATTACCAAACCAACGATTTTTCTCCTTCTTAACCGTTACCACCTCTTCAAAAACCAAATTGGTCTGCTCTTTTTCCTGGTTCATCATCGGATAAAGAAGAAAGAGGCTATAGATAACCGCAACAAAAATAGCTAGAATCACAAAAGGATTGAGCATGACGATGAAAAAGAAGAGAATGCTTGCCACTACTAAAAGAAGATTATTGCCCTCTTTACCAGTGTAATAGCGAATCAAAAGCAAAAAGAGGAATAGAATCAGCAGAAAACGCGAAAAATGCTCTGATACCATCAAAATCAGAGCTCCTGTCAAAAGACAGGCTTCGATAAATAAAAAGATTTTAAATTTTCTCATAGGTTCATCCTCTCCTTTCTATTTTATCACAATTCAAAAAAGTCACCTCAGTCTGAGGATGGAAAAAAGGCGCTGGTTACGCCTTTTTCATCTGATCCTTTGCTTCTTTTAATTTTCCATAAAGAAGATAGTCTACTTTTTGCAGATCTGCTATGGTGGCACAATTAAGGGCACACATAATCAAACGCAGATCGTCTTTCCAGCCTTGGACAATGCCAATCACTTCTTCAACTGTGTAGGTTTCAACCAATTCCAGAACTGTTCGAGACAGGCCTACAGCCTTAGCACCAAAGACCAAGCACTTAATCATATCCAGCGGATTCCGAACACCACCACTGATCAAGAGTTCAACCTTGTCTTTCCAGTCTTGGGCATTGATAAGTGCCTGCATGGTGGACTGCCCCCATTGATTGAGGTAGTCACGTTGACCACTGCGACGGTTTTCGATATAGGCAAAGCTGGTACCACCACGACCTGACAGGTCAAAGGTTCGAACGCCCAATTCATAGGCTCTCTCGATGGTCTTGGCATCCATTCCAAAGCCCACTTCCTTTAAAACGATTGGAACAGGGATTTGCTGGCTATAGTCTGCCAGATGCGATTGCCAGCTTCTGAACTTCCTTTCTCCCTCAGGCATGAGTAATTCCTGCATAACATTGACATGCACTTGTAAAAGTAAAGGATCCATCTCCGTCACAGTCTGCAAACCAAATTCAACCGGCTTATCCAATCCAATATTGGTTCCAAGAAGGAGATTTGGATAATCAGACTTGACAGAAAACGAGGCATCTGTTGGATCCTTGAGGGCTGCGCTATAAGAACCTGTCACAAACAAAATCCCACAGGTTTCTGCCACCTGAGCTAGTTTTTGATTGATTTCTCTTCCCTTATCACTTCCACCCGTCATAGCATTGATATAGAAAGGAAAGTCCCACTTTCGACCAGCAAATTCTGTCGAAAGATCGATTTCATCCAGGTCGTAAAGAGGCAAGGAAGAATGAATCAGCTCCACCTCATCAAAGCTATTATAGGAACTTTTCTGTTCAAGGGCATAGCGGATATGCTCATCCTTGCGATTTGTCGTCATGTCCTATCCTTTCTTGGTATAAGAGCTCAATCCCCAGATTGGCCCAACGATTTTTTAGGGTTTCAGTTGAGTGCGCATCAAAACTCAAGGCAATGCCACAGTCACCACCACCAGCGCCACTACTCTTGGCAACAGCCTGCAAATCTTGACTAGCTTCTTTCAGCTGTCTAAGCGAAGGTGTGTAAATATCTGCGCTCAAGCCTTCTAAGAGCTGGCTCGCTCTTCCCACTTGCTCGATGCTTTTTTCTACTTTCCCCTGCTCCAAGGCTTCTACCAAAGCAGCTACCGTTTCTTTTGAGGAATTTAAAAAGTTCTGATCTATATTTTGCTTAATTTGCTGGACCATGTGACTTGATACAGCCACTTCCTTGGTCCATCCTACTAGGAAATCGCATTCTAGAGTTGGTTTCACTTGTGAGATGGAAAAGCCCCAATCACGTTCCAAAACTGTCGCCAAGTTTTCTTCTTCCAACCAAGCAGCTACCTTCTGACGATCAAAAGACTGGTAGACAACCAAATCCTCTGCCACAATACAGGCAAGGTCTCCCATGGAACCATTGTCTCCTCGCTTGAGCAAGACAGCACTGGCCAGCTTGAATAAGAGATCCTGATCAACCGAAAAATCATACAGAGCCAGCAGAGCCTTGACAACCAAGACAACGACACTACCGCTAGAGCCTAGACCAAACTTTTTCCCTTCTCGTTCCATTTTTCCTCTGATTTCCAAAGAAAAAGGTCGCAAGGTCTGCTCACGATAAACGAGAAAATCTTCCACTAAAGCAATCGTTTCTTGAATCAAACTATAGTCAGGATTTGGTGTCAAATCCACTGCGAAATCAAACATATCCGAATAAATACGGTAACTATCAGAAAAAGCAATCTCACCCTTCATATAGATGGGAATGGCCTTTATCAAGGCTAACTGCCCTGGTTCTAAAATAGCATACTCACCTGCCCAATAGAGTTTTCCGCAAGTTTTAACAGCAATCATCTTGGCTCAAATCCTTTGTTTTTGACACAATCAAGCGATAACGTTGACCGAAGATTTCTGATAAATGCTCCAAGTCTTTCTCCTGACAGAGGACCTTGACATTGGGACCAGCATCCATAGTAAAGTAGCAGGCTTCCCCTTGCTCACGAAGCTGGCGGACAAAGTCCATGGCTTCATAAGTCGCATCAGTCAGATAAGAAAAGGCTGGTGATGCTGTTTTGGTCGTGGCGTGCATAGCCAGGGCATTTTTCTCAGTCAATTCCCCAACCCTGACCAAGTCATTTTCCTTGAGATAAACCAGCATATCCTGATAGTCTTGCTCAGACTGACGTACCCAGTCGTCAAAAGTAGTCGAAGTTTCCACACAGAGTTTCATCCCGTCACGACTAGAGATTGGTTTTTTCTTGTCTTCTAGCACCAACATAATCATAGCTAGTTTCAAGTCTGTATCTACAGGGTAAATTTCTCCACTATCCTTATCCCAGGCACCTAGTGGTCCGTAAAAACTCCGAGAGGATGATCCTGAGGCAAACTTAGCCTCCTGTGCCAACTGACTTCTATCCAATCCAAGCTTGAAATAAGCATTACAAGCCTTGACTAAGGCGGACAAACCGCTAGAACTTGAGGACAGGCCCGCCGCGGTAGGCATATTGTTCTGAGTATCAATACGGACAAAGCCCTCACCATCTGGACGATAACGGTCAATAATCTTACTCATCTTAGCATGCTCCGCCTCATTTTGTAGCTGACCATTGATATAAAAGGCATCAGCTGTCGCATCCGTCGGTAAAGACGATAAGGTCGTCTCTGTGTACATATTTTCCAAAGTCAGAGAAATACTGCTAGTAGCAGGTACCATCTCTTTTTCTTTTTTCTTTCCCCAATATTTGATAATAGCAATATTTGCGTAGGAACGTACTGTTACAGGCTCTCTATCCATGTCTGAACAGCTCCTTTCTCTTCTAATCTTTCTGCTAGTTCTTGTGCGTGTGTTAAATTGTCTGCCAAGGCTATGATACAACCTCCTAGCCCACCACCGCTCATCTTGGCACCTAAAGCACCATAGTTCAGAGCCGTTTCAACCAAAGAGTCTGCCTCAGGGCTACTGACACCAATTTCTTTTAAATGTAAATGTGCTTGACTGAGGATTTGTCCCAATCCTTCAGCATCTTTTTGTGAAATCGCATCTTCTGCCTGCTGGGTCAATTCTCCCAAGGCATGCAAAAACGGTAGGGCATCCTTGCCCTTACTTTGAACCACTTGGATGGCTTCACGGGTATGACCATAAACACCCGTATCCGCAATCACCAAATAGGCGGATAAGTTCATCTCAAGCTCTGTAAATCCTACGTTCTTGATAAAGCGAATAGGCTGGTCACTGAGACAGGTCTTAGCATCCAAACCACTAGGATTCATATGAGCAATCATCTCAGCCCGATTGACCAAGATTTCTAGTACATCATGAGGCAGATTTGCCTGATAGTAGTCAAAAACCGCACGAATGGCCGCTATGCTGATAGCCGCTGACGAACCCATCCCCCGTTTCTCAGGGATAGCCGAGTCAATCTCACAACGAATGCAGGCTTCTTTGATATCCAAATACTCCAGTGAGGCATAAACCGCCATAGACAAGGTATCTTCCTCATAAAGACGCCATGAACTTTCAGCAGGAACTACCTTACAAGTCACCTCCACCTCTAAGAGAGGCAGGGAAATGGCAGGATAACCGTAAACGACCGCATGCTCCCCTATTAAAATTATCTTACTATGTGCCTGACCGACACCAACTTTTTTTGTCATATTTTCCTTTTGCTAGACGAAAAAGCCGTCTCATTTTTCATACAAGTATTGATTCTCTTCTATCTATTTTATTATATTTTCACAAAAAAAGCGATTGTTTCATTCACAATCGCCTCTTTCATTATTGAACCCATTCACCATTATAGTTGACAGAATAGCCATCTAAAGTCGTATTCACTGCCAAGGCACCTGAGCTATAAGCGTAGTACCATTTACTACCGACCTGGAACCAACCTGTCTTCATATCTCCATTACTTGCATTTAGGTAGTACCAAGTTGAACCATCTTTATACCAACCAGTTGCCATTGCTCCTGATGAACGGAGATAGTACCACTTGTTACCAAGGTATTGCCATCCTGTTTTCATATCGCCATTTGACTGGTCTAAATAGTACCAAGTTGAGCCTTCTTGATACCAGCCAGTTGCCATTGCTCCTGATGAGCGGAGGTAGTACCAGTTATTACCTAGATATTGCCACCCTGCTCGCATAATGCCAGTTTCTGGGTCTAAGTAATACCATGGAGCAGGTTTGCTTCTATCAATGCCAAGAGTAACATGAAAATCTTGAGTCCAACCCTTAGCAACTTCACCAATTGGTAGTGGATTGTAAGAATCATCGCCAAAATTTCCTAGCTTATTTAAATAATACCAATTGCCGTCTTCATAAATCCAGCCTGTCTTTACAGCATAATGATTATCAAAATAATAAGTTCTCTTTTCAGCAGATAGAGGATATTGTTCACCGTATACTTTTCCTGTATTTTCAGACGTTTTTGCCTCTAGTACTTGTTTATCTGTTTGTTCTAGCAAAGCACCATCTTGTCCAAAATAGTACCACTTCTCCTCAAGGCCAATTTCTAAGACTGGACGATTATTAAATAAATCATCACGATAACCTGTTCCAGGAATTTCTAAGTATTGCCATCCAACTACCATTTCTCCTTTATCACCAAAATAGTAAGTTTTGCCATCTATTTTATGCCAATAGATTGCTTTATGATCATCTTTTACATAATATTTTCTATTATCCTTATCAACAAATTGGCCACCTGTGGTATCCGCAAATACAGTATTTGTAGCTAGCAAACCAAAGAAAAATGCTGTTAGTCCAACTTGCATAGTTTTTTTAAAAAGTTTCATTTATATGTCCTCCAATATTAAATCCACTCACCAGATGAGGCAAAATTATAAACTTTACCATCGATAGTTTGGCTACCTGTAACCATTGCTCCAGAGGAATTGAGATAATACCAGTTTCCACCTACTTTGGTCCAACCTGTCTTCATATCTCCATTACTTGCATTTAGGTAGTACCAAGTTGAACCATCTTTCACCCAACCAGTTGCCATGGCTCCTGATGAACGGAGATAGTACCACTTGTTGCCAAGATATTTCCAACCTGTTTGCATTGCAGCAGTTGTTGGATCTAGATAGTACCAAGTTGAGCCTTCCTGATACCAGCCAGTTGTCATAGCTCCTGATGAACGGAGGTAGTACCACTTATTGCCAATTTGCTTCCAACCAGTTTGCATGATACCAGTTTCTGGATCTAGATAGTACCAAGCTGAACCATCATTTATCCAACCTGCACGTCTTTCACCACCAATATAGTTTTCTCCATTAATTTCCGTTTTAGCTAGATAATACCAATTAGACTGGTCATAAAGCCAACCTGTCTCTAAAGAATGATTTTGATTAAAGTAATAGTTCGTGTAAAAACTCTTCTCTTCTTTATCTTCCGGATTTGTACGTTTTTCCCCATACTTTCTTCCAACACTGTCTTTAGTTTTAACCTCTAATGCTTTCCAACCAACAAACTCTTGTAGCACTCCATTTTTGTCAAAGTAGTACCATTCTGGCATTGGGGAACCTTCTAATCTTATGCCATTAGGGTAAGGACCAATTGTATATCCTTTAACTGGCATTGGAATGTATTGCCAACCAACAACCATTTCACCATTATAATCAAAATAATAGGTCTTGCCATCAATCACTCGCCAGTCCGTTTCTTTGATGTCACCCTTCTTGTAGTAGGTTCTACCATTTTCTTGGATAAATTGCCAACCTTCTGAATCAGTATCATCCGCCAATACTGCACTTGTCGCTAGCAAACCAAAGAAAAAGACTGCTAATGCGATCTGCATCAATTTTTTTACTATTTTCATTAGACCTATCCTCCTGCAAGAATTCTAGCAAAAATTAAATTGTATGTCAATATGATGGCCTTAAAATAATGTGATAATGAACTATAGTAGATTGAAATCAGATGTAAACAAATCAATACTCTTCGAAAATCTCTTCAAACCACGTCAGCGTCGCCTTACCGTACTCAAGTACAGCTTGCGGCTAGCTTCCTAGTTTGCTCTTTGATTTTCATTGAGTACAAGTAGCGAATTCAAACCAATTTCTAACAATATTTTAGAAACCTTAGCATACTATTATAAATTGGCTCTATAATATTTGTAGTGGGTAAATCCCCTATGGATATTATGGAGCCTATTTTGTTGTAGAAAAAAAGTCCCATATGACCTATAATGAAAAGCGATCAAACAACTCATTAGAAAGAATCATATGGAACAATTACATTTTATCACAAAACTGCTCGATATCAAAGACCCTAATGTCCAAATTATGGATGTTGTTAATAGAGATACCCACAAGGAAATCATCGCTAAACTGGACTACGACGCTCCATATTGTCCTAATTGCGGAAGTCAAATGAAGAAATATGACTTTCAAAAAACGTCGAAAATTCCTTACCTCGAAACAACTGGTATGCCTACCCGAATTCTTCTGAAAAAGCGTCGTTTCAAGTGCTATCATTGCTCGAAAATGATGGTCGCTGAGACTTCTCTCGTCAAGAAAAATCACCAAATCCCTCGTATCATCAACCAAAAGATTGCGCAAAAGTTGATTGAAAAGAACTCTATGACCGACATTGCCCATCAGCTGGCCATCTCAACTTCAACTGTCATTCGCAAGCTCAATGACTTCTGTTTTAAGCATGATTTTTCTCGTCTTCCTGAGATTATGTCCTGGGACGAGTATGCCTTCACTAAGGGAAAGATGAGTTTCATTGCACAAGATTTTGACAAGCTCAACATCATCACTGTTCTTGAAGGCAGAACACAGGCTATCATCCGAAATCACTTTCTGCGATACGAGCGAGCTGTTCGTTGTCAGGTGAAAATCATTACGATGGATATGTTTAGTCCTTACTATGCCTTAGCTAAACAGCTTTTTCCGTGTGCTAAAATCGTTCTAGATCGATTTCACATTGTACAACATCTTAGCCGTGCTATGAGTCGCGTCCGTGTTCAAATCATGAATCAATTTGAGCGAAAATCCCATGAATACAAGGCCATCAAGCGCTACTGGAAGCTCATCCAGCAGGATAGCCGTAAACTCAGTGATAAACGATTTTATCGCCCTACTTTTCGTATGCACTTAACGAATAAAGAGATTCTAGACAAGCTTTTGAGCTATTCAGAAGACTTGAGACACCACTATAATCTCTATCAGCTCTTGCTTTTTCACTTTCAGAACAAGGAGCCAGACAAATTTTTCGGACTCATTGAGGACAATCTGAAACAGGTTCATCCTCTGTTTCAGACTGTCTTTAAAACCTTCCTCAAGGATAATAAGAAAATAGTCAACGCTCTTCAATTACCCTATTCTAACGCCAAATTGGAGGCGACTAATAATCTCATTAAACTTATCAAGCGAAATGCCTTTGGTTTTCGGAACTTTG
>NZ_JAPVZI010000017.1:0-40466 GCF_041432315.1 Streptococcus sp. 27098_8_76
GCAACAGCTAAGAAAGCAGGAGCGAAAGAGTTGCCAAATACTGGTACAGAACAATCTCGCGCTTCACTTGCTTTAGCACTTCTTGCAGCAGCAACAGGGGGACTCCTTATCGCGAAAAAACGCGAGGAAGAAGAGTAAGAAATTACTTTGATAAAATAATTCATAGGATAAACATTCTATAAATTTAACGAAAAGAGATTGGAACACTATGTTCTAGTCGGTCCCAAAAGGATGACATCTCCGAGAGGAGATGTTATCCTTTTTTACTAGTGAATCAAATGAAACTTTTTATAGTATATTGAAATTGAAACAGTACACCACAACTTCTAAAACATTGCTAGAAATTAAATTAACTTTCTTAACAGATTTGTTCATATCTTATTTCAATCTACTATATCAATCCTCTTTGTGATATGTTTCTCTCATTTCATAAACATTTCATATTTGGATTTTATAATAAGATAGAGCTTTCCAGTTTTTACTATACTTTGATATTCAAATATGTTATACTATGACTATCAAAGTAAATGAAAGGGGTTACGAACATGACGCCAGAAGAAATGTACTTGACAGAGCGATTGGATGTACAGATAGCTCATTTTTTAAAGAAAAGTGTTCAACATCGTAGGCGCTATAAGGTGTTAAAAATAACAGAAATCGTGGCAGGTTTTCTCATAGCGGTCTTTTGTGCTATTCCTATGCCAGGTGATCGCTACCGTTTGATTTCGGTTGCCTTGTCCAGTCTAGGCTTGCTGTGTGAGGGGATTCTCAATTTGTATAATGCAAAGGAACACTGGATTTCTTACCAAAAGACTGCGCAACTCCTGGAGAGAGAAAAATTCCTTTATCAATGCCAAACGGAGAAATATGCAGGAAAAACCAGGGCTTTTGCCTTATTTGTCAAGACATGCGAAGGTCTTATCTCAGAGGAGATTAACCAGTGGGAAAGTATCCAGTCAAAAGAAGTGGCAGCTAGTGCAGATGCCCCAGCTAAAAAAGAGTAGAGGAGGTGGAGGAGATGGCTCAATCTAGTTACCTGTTGCCCTTGCTCTGGTTGAAAAAAGAAGCCGATAAGGAAAAGATGAGCGCGACCCAGTGCCAGATATTTTTCTTTTACTATCAAATGTTTGAACTCTTATTTGCTAGAGAAAGCGACTTGAGAGACTTATGTCTGGGAAGGCAAGGTTTTTATTTCTCGCAGTTAGAGAAAGATTTGCTTTCTGGAGTTTCCCACTTTCTAAAAAACTTGGAGGGAAAAGGGACTCTCAAGGCTAATCAAGAAGTATCAGCTCGCAAAGCCCTTTTTCTAGCCTTGACAACTAGCCAGTCAGATTGGCAAGCTTTGGCTCCTGTTTTTGATTTTTATCAGACTATCGGGAGACTTGAACATCCTTCTCTCTTGAGTTCTCAGGACAGACAATATCTGATGTGGATTTACCAGTCAGCTTTGGAGAAGGATTATAGTGTCAAGGTGATTGGCGATAGGCATTTTGTATTGAAGAGACAAGATGCAAATAAATTGACAGCGCGCCAAATTCAAACGTTGGAAGTTCTGAGTCAATCAGAAGACTTGGTCAATCCTGTCTATGTTACATTAGGAGAAAAGGGGGTGCTCTTGCTTGATTAAGAGAGGAGATGTTGTGGCTCTTTATTTGCCTTTTCCAAGTATTAGTAGCGATTTGGCTGTGAAGAATCATATGTATATCTGTATTGACAACAGCATGACTAAAAACAAAGAGTTAGTTAAAAATCAGACCTTCAAACCAGCTCTCTTGACCAGACGTTTGGTCAAGAACTTTATGATAGAAGAGCCAGATTTAGCTCGTAATCCTTTTACAAGACCAACCTTGATTGACTTAGATAAGGTATTTATGTTGGATAATACGGTCATTCCGACTTCTTATCTAGCCAGACGGCGACGTAATGTCTCAGAAGAATTATACGAGGAAATTTTGGATCACTTAGTCCAACCACGGCTGATTTCGCTGAACAAGTCTGAGTTTATGCAACTCAATCCAGGAACTTATTAGGAGGTAGAAGATGACAAATAAAGCAGTAAATGACTTTATACTAGCTATGGATTACGATAAAAAGAAACTCTTGACCCATCAGGGAGAAAGTATTGAAAATCGTTTCATCAAAGAGGGGAATCAGCTACCCGATGAGTTTGTTGTTATCGAAAGAAAGAAGCGGAGCCTGTCGACAAACACAAGTGATATTTCCGTGACGGCTACCAACGACAGTCGCCTCTATCCTGGAGCGCTTCTCGTAGTGGATGAGACCTTGTTAGAGAATAATCCCACTCTTCTTGCGGTCGATCGTGCCCCAATGACTTATAGTATTGATTTGCCTGGTTTGGCAAGTAGTGATAGCTTTCTCCAAGTAGAAGACCCCAGCAATTCAAGTGTTCGCGGAGCGGTAAATGATTTGTTGGTTAAGTGGCATCAAGACTATGGTCAGGTCAATAATGTCCCAGCTAGAATGCAGTATGAAAAAATCACGGCTCACAGCATGGAACAACTCAAGGTCAAGTTTGGTTCTGACTTTGAAAAGACAGGGAATTCTCTTGATATTGATTTTAACTCTGTCCATTCGGGCGAAAAGCAGATTCAGATTGTTAATTTTAAGCAGATTTATTATACAGTCAGCGTAGATGCTGTTAAAAATCCAGGAGATGTGTTTCAAGATACTGTAACGGTAGAGGATTTGAGGCAGAGAGGAATTTCTGCAGAGCGTCCTTTGGTCTATATTTCGAGTGTTGCTTATGGGCGTCAGGTCTATCTCAAGTTGGAAACCACAAGTAAGAGTGATGAAGTAGAGGCTGCTTTTGAAGCTTTGATAAAAGGAGTCAAGGTAGCTCCTCAGACAGAGTGGAAGCAGATTTTGGACAATACAGAAGTGAAGGCGGTTATTTTAGGGGGCGACCCAAGTTCGGGTGCCCGAGTTGTAACAGGCAAGGTGGATATGGTAGAGGACTTGATTCAAGAAGGCAGTCGCTTTACAGCAGATCACCCAGGCTTGCCGATTTCCTATACAACTTCATTTTTACGTGACAATGTAGTTGCGACCTTTCAAAACAGTACAGACTATGTTGAGACTAAGGTGACAGCTTACAGAAACGGAGATTTACTTTTGGATCATAGTGGTGCCTATGTTGCCCAATATTACATTACTTGGGATGAATTATCCTATGATTATCAAGGTAAAGAAGTTTTGACTCCTAAGGCTTGGGACAGAAATGGGCAGGATTTGACGGCTCATTTTACCACTAGTATTCCTTTGAAAGGGAATGTTCGCAATCTCTCTGTCAAAATTAGAGAGTGTACCGGGCTTGCCTGGGAATGGTGGCGTACGGTTTATGAAAAAACTGATTTGCCACTAGTACGTAAGCGGACGATTTCTATTTGGGGAACGACTCTTTATCCTCAGGTAGAGGATAAGGTAGAAAATGATTAGGAGAGAAGAATGTTTGCGACAAAAAGAGGCGATGATCTCTCTGCGAATATCTGAAAGTTTATCTCTTGCCTAGCGATTTTCCTTTGGACTAGGCTCGTGATGTTAAAATGAGTCTATCAAACAGTGACTGTAAGAAGAAGTAAAAAGGGTAGTGAAACTCCTTGCTATACAGGGAATTAGCTACCTTTTACTTGTTTTAGAAGTGCCGTTGTACTAGTCTAACTTCAGTATCATGTGAAATCAAAAAGAACATAAATTTCTGTTTCAGGAACACATAAATTACACTCTTCGAAAATCTCTTCAAACTACGTCAGCCCTATCTGCAACCTCAAAACAGTATTTTGAGCAACCTGCGGCTAGCTTTCGAGTTTGCTCTTTGATTTTCATTGAGTAATAGATGTTTGGTTAGAAACTCTTCTATTGATTTCTTAGAATACAATAGTGCCTATAAGAACTGTTGAATTTCAAAGTATTTACTTGAACTATCATGTGTCTGGAGTAGACTGTCAACAAAAGGTGCAGTATAATGGTTTTTGTCGCTTATATCTACAAACTCAAAACAGTAGCTTGAGCGGACTTTGTCAAACTTGTCCGAGTTGGATTTACTGAATAAAATCCATTTCCTCTAGTGAAAATCGAAAAAACTTGTGTTATAATAAGAAAGATTAAAATGTGAAAAAAGGAGATTCCTAATGGGACGTAAATGGGCCAATATCGTAGCTAAGAAAACGGCTAAAGATGGAGCTAACTCTAAAGTATATGCAAAATTTGGTGTAGAAATCTATGTAGCAGCTAAAAAAGGTGATCCAGATCCAGAATCAAACTCAGCTTTGAAATTCGTTATCGACCGTGCTAAACAAGCTCAAGTGCCAAAACACGTTATCGATAAAGCTTTGGACAAGGCTAAAGGAAACACAGACGAAACCTTTACAGAAGGACGTTACGAAGGGTTTGGACCAAATGGTTCTATGCTGATTGTTGATACCTTGACTTCAAATGTCAACCGTACAGCGGCTAATGTCCGTGCAGCTTTTGGTAAAAATGGCGGAAACATGGGTGCTTCAGGTTCGGTTTCATACCTCTTTGACAACAAAGGTGTTATTGTATTTGCAGGTGAAGATGCGGACGCGGTCTTTGAGCAATTGCTAGAAGCAGATGTGGATGTGGATGATGTAGAAGCAGAAGAAGGTACAATCACAGTTTACACAGCTCCAACTGACCTTCACAAGGCTATCGTTGCCCTTCGTGAGTCAGGTATTGAAGAATTCCAAGTGACTGAGTTGGAAATGATTCCTCAGTCAGAAGTGGAATTGTCAGGCGATGACCTTGAAACTTTTGAAAAACTTTACAGCGTTCTTGAGGACGACGAAGACGTACAAAAGATTTATACGAACGTAGACGGGTTCTAATAGAAAAACGAACAGTTTTACTAGCTGTTCGTTTTTTTGATATTTGAACTTAGACTCAGGTTTCAGAATCGTTTTGTTGCTTGCTTTTTTCTAGACCTAGACCGACTGCATGTTTTTGGACGAGCAAGAGCTGTCCATTGTCATCTTTTGCAAAAGTTAAGGTAACAGTCTTGATCTTGTCTCCAATGGAGATATAGGTGATTTTTTTCGTATCGTAACCCCCAAGAGTGAAGTCAAACTCGGAATCTGGCTTTCCGTGTTTGTTGATAATATCCTCGTAGTTGGTACCACCTTTTCCTTTGTTGTCAAGGTCACCTTCGATTAAGGCGTCGAACTGTTCTTGGGTCCAGGCGAAGGTATCGTCTATCAAGCTGCTTTTTTCTTCGCGTTCCATTGAGGCACTCGTATCCATGTAGGAACGGTTAAACTCCTTGGCATACTCTTTGTAGACATCAGCGTATAGTACCTGAGTCGTAAAGAAAAGTACAACAGAGGCAACTGCCAGGGATGTTCCGATAATAGCCATTTTTTTCCGTTTTTTGAGGTTGACGATAAGGCCGATAATCCCCAAGATAAATGCGACGATGCCGATGAACAACGATAGATAGTTAATAAACGGGAGCCAGGATCCTAAAAGTGCGATGGCTCCAAAAATGGTTGCTAAGATTCCTAAAACTCTTTGTTCTTCTGGTTTCATTTGAAAGTTTTCTCTCCTCATTAAGTGAATGGATTTCTACCCACAGTAGTGAGTGCTCATTATATAAAAAATCTTGCCTAATGTCAATTTAAACTAAAATAGTTCTCTAGGAAACTTTTTCTTGACATCTCTTTTCAAAGTGGTAAAATGGTTCTCATGGAAACTTATTTAGTTCCTAGGAGAACTAAATGTGATAGTTAGAAAGGAGTTAGTATGGATAAACCGATGTTAGCCTTTAAGCGTTTTGGTCATCAGATTCACCTGATGGTGCAAAAGGAAGCCAAACGTTGTGGTATTGAATTTATGGGTGGGCCTCAAGGTCAGGTTGTTCGTTTTTTGGATAATCGTGAGAAAAACCAAGACTTGGTCTTGATTAAAGATATCGAGCAGGAACTCAATATTACCAAGTCTGTTGCTAGTAATTTGGTCAAGCGTATGGTGCAAAATGGTTTGGTGGAATTGGAGGCGAGTCCTAGTGATAAGCGGGCAAAATTTGTTCGTTTGACGGACAAAGCACGTTCTCAAATGAAGCAGGTTAAGGCCTTTTTTGAACGAATTGATAAGCAGTTGATGGAAGACATTGATGAAGATGAATTACTGATTTTTGAGAAAGTTCTCGGTCAACTACAGGCAAATATCGAGGGAATAGGAGGAGAGAATGAAGAAATTAGCTAAACGAATTAGTAGAAAAGAATGGGGGATGATTTTTCTAGCCGTTCTCTTTACCTGCTTTTCGGTCTATCTGGAGTTGGAAGTGCCGACCTATATCTCGAAAATTACGGATTTACTAGGTAGTCAAGGAACTAATTTAGATGAGTTGTGGCAGCCGGCAAGCATGATGGTGGGAATGTCCTTCCTTGCCTTCTTGTCCGTAGTTGCAGTTGGATTTTTTGCATCCCGAGTGGCGGCTTCTTATACTAGTAGGCTGAGAAGTGATATTTTTAACCGAGTTTTGGATTACTCGCAGACAGAGATTAAGAAATTCTCTATTCCAAGTCTCCTAACTCGTACTACTAATGATATTACCCAAGTTCAGATGCTGATCACCATGGGCTTACAAGTAGTTACGCGTGGTCCGATTATGGCGATCTGGGCTATCGGGAAGATTTTAGGTCATTCAGAATACTGGCTCTGGGCTGTACTTGTGGCAGTGATTGTCAATGTTTTGATGACAACAGTTTTGATGACGCTAGCCTTTCCAAAACAGTCCTTGATTCAAAGTCTGACTGATAAACTGAACAGTATCACTCGTGAAAGTTTAACAGGTATTCGCGTTGTTCGTGCCTACAATGCTGAAAAGTACCAAGATGAAAAATTTGCAGCAGCAAATGATGAATTGACCCGTTTGAATTTGTTTGTCAATCGTCTCATGGCCATTTTGAATCCCATCATGATGGGGATTTCAAGTGGTTTGAGTGTGGCGATTTACTGGATTGGGGCCTATGTAATCAACGATGCTGATCCGACAGCTCGTCTGCCTCTCTTTAGTGACATGGTTGTTTTCATGTCTTATGCCATGCAGGTTGTTATGGGCTTCCTTCTAATGGGGGCACTCTTCATCGTTCTTCCTCGAACCATGGTCTCTGCCAAACGGATTAATCAGGTTCTAGATTTGCATTCTTCTATCCAAAATCCTGCTCAAGTGCAGTTGGCTGATGAAAATCTCAAAGGTCAGGTCGAATTTAAGGATGTGACCTTCCGCTATGCGGCAAATTCGGAGGCGGTTATTGAGCATGTCAGCTTTAAAGCAGAAACCGGCCAAACAGTTGCCTTTATCGGCTCAACGGGTTCTGGTAAATCAACTCTGGTTAATCTGATTCCACGCTTTTACGATGTATCAGCAGGAGAAATCTTAGTGGACGGAGTTAATGTTCAAGATTACGGTTTGGAAGATTTGCGCAACAAGGTTGGCTATATTCCACAAAAAGCTGTACTCTTTTCAGGTGATGTTAAGGGCAATCTAGACTTTGGACAGAGTCAAGAAACACCGCTTAATGAACAAGCTATGTGGCAAGCCTTAGAATTGGCCCAGTCTAAGAACTTTATTGAAGACAAGGAAGCGGGCTTGGCGTCAGAAGTAGCCCAAGGAGGAACCAACTTCTCAGGTGGACAAAGACAGCGTCTGGCCATTGCGCGTGCCTTAGCTCGGAAGCCAGAAATCCTCATCTTTGATGACTCCTTCTCAGCCTTGGACTACAAGACAGACCGTGTCCTACGCCAAGAACTAGCAGAGAAAACAAGATCTATGACCAAACTCATCGTCGCACAACGCATTTCAACGATTATGGATGCAGATTTGATTTTGGTCTTGGATCAAGGAAAAGTCGTGGGACAAGGCACCCACAAGGAACTTTTAGCTACCAACGAAGTTTACCAAGAAATTGCCTATTCACAACTATCGAAGGAGGAATTGGAACATGGAAAATAAAAAACTATCGCTCTGGGAACAGAGTAAACCCTATCTTGCAGGTCTCCAGTTTGCCCTTCTGATCGCCTTTCTAGCAACAATCGTATCCAATATCATTACTGTATATGGTCCAACCCGCATCAAGGAAATGACTAATATTATTGCTAGTGGTCTGGAAACAAGTGTGGATGTTGCGGCGGTTGCAGCTATTGGTGGTTTTTTGGCCGTGATTTATGTGATCGGACTTTTATCAAATTATTTACAGGCCTTTCTGTTTACAACAGCCATTCAACGTTTTTCAGAACGTTTGAGAAGAGCCATTGCAGAGAAAATTAATCGCCTTCCATTAGGGTATTTTGATGGACATTCTCAAGGGGATACCTTGTCTCGTGTAACCAATGATGTTGACACTGCAGCCCAGTCCCTCAATCAAAGTCTGGGAACAGTTCTTTCATCTAGTTTATTGGTCGTAGCAGTCTTGGTAACCATGTTTGGTATGAACTGGATTTTAGCCTTGGTGACGGTTGTTTCAACCCTTATCGGTTTTGCTTTCGTGTCCGTCTTTATGGGCAAATCACAGGGTTTCTTTAAGAGTCAGCAACAGGATTTGGCAGCTGTCAATGGCTATGTGGAGGAAATGTACTCTGGCCATAATGTGGTGACCAGTTACAATGCCATCGAAAGTACGAAAGAAGAGTTTGCGAAATTAAACAATCGTCTGTATGATAGTATCTGGAAATCTCAATTTATTTCAGGGATTATGATGCCGATTATGATGTTTATTGGGAACTTTAGCTATGCCTTGGTGATTATCGTTGGTGCAGCCTTGGCCTTGAATGGGCAGATTAGTATCGGGATTATCGTTGCCTTTATGGCCTATGTTCGTATCTTTTCTCAGCCTCTTTCACAAATCGCCCAAGGGATTACTAGTCTTCAGCAGGCTAGTGCAGCCATGGGACGCGTCTTCGAATTCCTAGCTGAAGAGGAAATGGAAGATGAATCCCATAAAGAAAGACAATTGAGCGATATGAAAGGTCAAGTAGTCTTTGATCGAGTCTCCTTTGGTTATACACCAGAGCGAACTATTATCCATGACTTTTCTGCGACCGCACATGCAGGTCAAAAGGTTGCCATTGTCGGACCGACAGGAGCTGGTAAGACAACCATTGTCAATCTTTTGATGAAGTTCTATGAAATTGATAAGGGAAGTATCCGCATTGATGGTGTGGATACCAAAGAGATGAAGCGTTCGGAAGTACATGATGCCTTTTCAATGGTCTTGCAGGATACTTGGCTCTTTGAAGGGACCATTCGCGACAATCTCATCTATAACCAAGAGGGTATTAGTGATGAGCGCGTGATTGAAGCCAGCAAGGCTGTAGGGATTCACCACTTTATCATGACTCTACCAGATGGTTACGATACCGTCTTGGATGATACAGTTACCTTGTCTGTCGGGCAAAAACAACTCTTGACCATCGCTCGTGCTTTGCTGAAAGATGCACCACTTTTGATTTTGGATGAGGCGACCTCTTCGGTTGATACCCGTACAGAGGAATTGATTCAGAAAGCTATGGATCGTTTGATGGAGGGCAGAACTTCCTTTGTCATCGCCCACCGCTTGTCAACCATCCGTAATGCTGACTTGATTCTTGTCATGAAAGATGGGAATATCATCGAGCAAGGAAATCATGATGAGCTAATGGCGCAAGGAGGCTTCTACGCTGACCTTTATAACAGTCAGTTTACAGAAGATGAAGCAGAAGAATAAACCCAAAGAAGGCTTGACGGCCTTCTTTTTCTGCACTATACTAGAAGACAAGTTCTTCCCTACAAGCAATACTCTTCGAAAATTAAATTCAAACTGCGTCAGCTCTATTTGCAACCTCGAAACAGTACTTTGAACAGTCTGCAGCTAGCTTCCTAGTTTGCTATTTGATTTTCATTGAGTATAAAATTTGAGTAAGTGATGAGAAAATATATGAAAAATTATCAAGAATGGTATGACCACATCGCTGGTAAGATTAAAAATAATCCTCTTTTTCTGAGATTGTTAAGAGTTTTCAATCGGTTCATGACAGTAGTTATGCCTATAGTTTATCTGACTTTGTTAGTCGCCACCTATCTCCAAGAAGGACTTGGGAAACAGGTCTGGATGTATGTGTTTATCCCTGCGTCAGGTTTTGTGATTTTGTCCCTTCTCCGTAAGAAACTCAATGCTCTTAGGCCTTATGAGGAATGGACTATTAAACCCCTGCTTGACAGAGATAGTCCTGGTCGGTCTATGCCCAGTCGTCACGTCTTTTCAGCAACTATTATCTCCATGACTTGCTTTCATGCTAGTTTATCTCTAGGGGTTATCTTGTTAGTCTTGTCAGCCTTCCTCGGTCTAGTGAGAGTCTTAGGGGGTGTACACTACCCCAAGGATGTAGTGGTTGGTTATATTTGTGCCCTTGTGTGGGGTGTGATTTTCTTTCTATTTTGACTTGTAAGTTAAGGTGATCCTACAACCACTTACGGGTCTAAAGTAACCACTTGCTTTTTTGCTCTTGTTTTCTTATTTTGGCTTTGATATAGTAGAGTCAGAAAGGAGATGGAATGAAGTTACGAATCGAAATTGATAGCAATTTAGAGGAAACTGAAATTGTCATCAAGGCAGCGGCTTTGACAGATGAAATTGCGGATTTACAGCGACTCTTACAAGAGTCCAAGTCTCCTAGGTTGATTTTTTACAAGGGGACGGGTGAGTATTATCTGAACTTGTCGGAAATTCTCTTCTTTGAGACAGAAGGGAACAAGATTTATGCCCATACCCAGAAAGATGCCTACGAAGTTCGGCTTAAACTCTATGAGTTAGAGGCTATCCTTCCTCGCTATTTCAGTCGGGTATCCAAGTCAACTATCGCAAATATCCGTCAGGTTTATTCGGTGGACAAGTCCTTTTCAGGAACAGGCACCATTTCCTTTTATCAGACCCACAAGGAGGTTCATGTCTCACGACATTACCAATCCCTCCTAAAAGAAAATCTAAGAAACATGAGGTAAGAACATGAAAAAGAAAGTATTTGGTGTTGTGTTGCTCGTTTTGGCAACTTTAATATTACTACAAGGGAATTTTGGAATCCCTTCTCTTGGAGGGCAAATTTGGCCCTTGATTGGTATTGCTTTTTTTGCCTACCAATCAGTTGGAGCTTTGTTGCGTCGCCACTTAACCTCAGCCTCTTTTACAGCTCTAGTAGCCTTACTAATTGCCAACCACTCTTATGATATTTTACCGATTCCCAATCAGTCACTGTTCTGGGCAGGAATTCTGATCGTTCTCGGAGTAAGTATGTTGACTCATTCTAACAGAACTTGGAATGGGGAAAAATGGTGGTATGATGGTGAAAAAACCATTTTTATAGACAAGGAAGTCGCTTTTGGGACAGGTACATTTTATAAGCAAGACCAAGAATTAGTAGAGGATCAAGTAGAAGTCGGCTTTGGAAATGCCAAGATATATTATGACAATGCAGAGATGTTAGGTGATTTTGCCACTCTGAATATCGAAGTCGGTTTTGGGAATGCAGTTATCTACGTGCCTCAACACTGGAGAGTGGATCTGAAGGTGGAAACTTTCTGTGGAGCAGCCAAGGCAGATGCACCTCTAGCTCCAACCAGCAAAACTTTGATTATCCGTGGAGATGTGGCCTTTGGGAAGTTGGGGATTGTCTACGTTAAATAAAAAAGGTTAAATAAAAAAATCTTCCAATTCCCTTGCAAAAATGAAGAAAGTGTGATAACATAGTACGGTATGTGGTGCTAGCACATCCGCTATATTAGATCTAATAGGAGGAAAACACAATGGCTAAAGTATGTTACTTTACAGGTCGTAAGACTGTATCAGGAAACAACCGTTCACACGCGATGAACCAAACAAAACGTGCCGTAAAACCAAACCTTCAAAAAGTTACTGTTCTTATCGATGGTAAACCTAAAAAAGTTTGGGCTTCAGCTCGTGCTTTGAAATCAGGTAAAGTTGAACGCGTTTAATAATAAAAGTAAGGAGACCTCAGGGTCTTTTTTCTTTTGTTGTGGGTATAAAATCATTTGAAAAACGGAGTAAATATCCGCTGATACAGTATTCTGCTTTTACACTTGGGCTGAAATATGATAAAATAGAGTATCAACTAGTTGAGGTAAAAAGGATGACTGTAAAAATTAATACAAAAGATGGTCAAATCGAACTAACAGATGAAGTGATTGCAACCGTCGTAGGTGGAGCAGCAACTGAGATTTTTGGTGTGGTCGGTATGGCTAGTAAAAATGCCCTCAAAGATAATTTCCAAGCCCTTCTAGGTAAGGAAAATTATTCCAAAGGTGTCGTCGTAAAAGCGACCGAAGATGGCAGTATTGCAGTTGATGTATATACCGTGTTGAGCTACGGAACAAAGATTAGCGAAGTGTCAAAAAACATTCAAGAGCGTGTTCGTTTTAGTTTGGAAAACCAACTTGGAATTACTGCTCAGACTGTAAATGTCTACATTCAAAATATCAAAGTTGTAGGAGAATAACCGTGTCAAAAATTACTACTAGCTTATTTCAAGAAATGGTGCAGGCTGCATCAACTCGCTTGAATAAGCAAGCTGAATATGTCAATTCATTAAACGTTTTTCCAGTTCCAGATGGAGATACTGGGACAAATATGGGAATGACCATTGAAAATGGTGCCAAAGAAGTTGCCGACAAGCCAGCTTCTACAGTTGGAGAAGTAGCGAGCATTCTTGCTAAAGGTCTTTTGATGGGTGCGCGTGGGAACTCAGGAGTTATTACGTCTCAGCTTTTCCGTGGATTTTCACAAGCCATCAAGGATAAAGACGAGTTAACAGGTCAAGACTTGGCCCTTGCCTTCCAATCAGGTGTGGAAGTTGCCTATAAGGCAGTGATGAAACCTGTTGAAGGAACGATTTTGACAGTTTCTCGTGGTGCTGCTATCGGTGCTAAGAAAAAAGCTGAGCAAACAGATGACGCTGTTGAAGTCATGCGCGCAGCCGTGGAAGGTGCTAAAACAGCTCTTGCTAAAACGCCAGACATGCTTCCTGTCCTGAAGGAAGTTGGCGTTGTAGACTCAGGTGGTCAAGGATTGGTCTTTATCTACGAAGGTTTCCTTTCAGCCCTTACTGGCGAATATATTGCATCTGAGGACTTTGTAGCAACTCCAGCCAACATGAGTGAAATGATCAATGCAGAGCACCACAAGTCTGTAGCTGGTCATGTAGCGACTGAGGACATCACCTTTGGTTACTGTACTGAAATCATGGTAGCTCTTAAGCAAGGTCCAACCTATGCCAAAGATTTTGACTACGACGAATTCCGTAACTACTTGAATGAGCTTGGGGATTCTCTCCTTGTTGTCAATGATGATGAAATTGTCAAAGTCCATGTCCATACAGAAGATCCAGGACTTGTTATGCAAGAAGGTCTTAAATATGGTAGCTTGGTCAAGGTAAAAGTTGACAATATGCGCAACCAACACGAAGCACAGGTTGAGAAAGAAGCTGCCCAAGTTAGCAAGCCTGCTGAAGAAAAAGAGTATGCTTTGATTGCTGTAGTGGCTGGTAAAGGTCTAGCAGATATCTTCCGTTCTCAAGGTGTGGATTATGTTATCGAGGGCGGTCAAACCATGAACCCTTCAACTGAAGACTTTATCAAGGCTGTTGAACAGGTCAACGCTCGTAACATTATCTTCCTACCAAACAACAAGAACATCTTCATGGCAGCTCAATCTGCAGCAGAAGTTTTGGAACAACCAGCAGTAGTGGTGGAAGCTCGCACTCTCCCTCAAGGTTTGACAAGTCTTCTTGCCTTTGATCCAAGCAAGTCCATCGAAGAAAACCAAGAGCGTATGACAGCTGCTCTTAGCGATGTCGTTAGCGGAAGCGTCACAACAGCTGTTCGTGATACAACCATTGATGGTTTAGAAATCCATGAAAACGATAACCTTGGTATGGTGGATGGGAAAATCCTCGTGTCAAACCCTGATATGCACCAAGCCTTGACAGAAACCTTGAAACATATGTTGGATGAAGATAGTGAAATCGTAACCTTCTATGTCGGTGAAGACGGAAGCGAAGAACTTGCCAATGAAATTGCCCAAGAAATCGCAGAAGAATTCGAAGACGTTGAAGTCGAGATTCATCAAGGCCAACAACCAGTTTACCCATACCTATTTAGTGTGGAATAAGATTAGTGAAGAACTGAGAAATCAGTTCTTTTTTCTTTTTTAAAATAATGAAATCGGTATCTTTTTAATAAAAACAAAAATAACATTCATAAATAAACGTTAAAATAGAAAATTCAGAAAATTTCTTCTTTTCTCTTGAAAAATCTTGAAAAAATGGTATGATAGTAACAAGTTATTTTTAAGAGAAGAGAAAGGGGAACAATGGAGAAAATCAGTTTAGAATCTCCTAAGACGGGGTCAGACATAGTTTTGGAAACACTTCGTGATTTAGGAATTGATACCATCTTTGGCTATCCTGGTGGTGCAGTCTTGCCTTTTTATGATGCGATATATAATTTTAAAGGCATTAGTCACATTCTAGGACGCCATGAGCAAGGTTGTCTGCATGAAGCTGAAGGTTATGCTAAATCAACTGGAAAGTTGGGTGTTGCCGTCGTCACTAGCGGACCGGGAGCAACAAATGCCATTACAGGGATTGCGGATGCCATGAGTGACAGTGTTCCCCTTTTGGTCTTTACAGGTCAGGTGGCGCGAGCAGGGATTGGTAAGGATGCCTTTCAGGAGGCAGACATCGTGGGAATTACCATGCCAATCACTAAGTACAATTATCAAGTTCGTGAGACAGCCGATATTCCGCGTATTATTACGGAAGCTGTCCATATCGCAACTACAGGACGTCCAGGGCCAGTTGTAATTGATCTACCTAAAGATGTATCTGCTTTAGAAACAGACTTCATCTATTCACCAGAGGTGAACCTACCAAGTTATCAACCGACTCTTGAGCCAAATGATATGCAAATTAAGAAAATCTTGAAGCAATTATCCAAGGCTAAAAAGCCAGTCTTGCTAGCTGGTGGTGGGATTAGTTATGCTGAGGCTGCTGCGGAGTTGAATGAATTTGCAGAGCGCTACCAAATTCCAGTGGTAACTAGTCTTTTAGGGCAAGGAACGATTGCAACGAGTCATCCACTTTTCCTTGGAATGGGAGGAATGCATGGGTCATTCGCAGCAAATATTGCCATGACGGAAGCTGATTTTATGATTAGTATTGGTTGCCGTTTCGATGACCGCTTGACGGGGAATCCTAAGACCTTTGCTAAGAATGCTAAGGTTGCCCACATTGATATTGACCCAGCCGAGATTGGCAAGATTATCAGTGCAGATATTCCTGTAGTTGGAGATGCTAAGAAAGCCTTGCAAATGTTGCTGGCAGAACCGACAGTTCATAACAATACTGAGAAATGGATTGAAAAAGTCACTAAAGACAAGAACCGCGTTCGTTCTTATGATAAGAAAGAGCGTGTGGTTCAACCGCAAGCTGTTATTGAACGAATTGGTGAATTGACGAATGGAGATGCCATTGTGGTCACAGACGTAGGTCAACACCAAATGTGGACAGCCCAGTATTATCCATATCAAAACGAACGTCAGTTAGTGACTTCAGGTGGTTTGGGAACCATGGGATTCGGAATTCCAGCAGCAATCGGTGCTAAAATTGCTAATCCGGATAAGGAAGTAGTCTTGTTTGTTGGGGATGGTGGTTTCCAAATGACCAATCAGGAATTGGCTATTTTGAACATTTATAAGGTGCCAATCAAGGTGGTGATGCTGAACAACCACTCACTTGGAATGGTTCGCCAGTGGCAGGAATCCTTCTATGAAGGTAGAACGTCTGAGTCGGTCTTTGATAGCCTTCCTGATTTCCAATTGATGGCGCAAGCTTATGGTATTAAAAACTATAAATTTGACAATCCTGAGACCTTGGCTCAAGACCTTGAAGTCATCACTGAGGATGTTCCTATGCTAATCGAGGTAGATATTTCTCGTAAGGAACAGGTGTTACCAATGGTACCGGCTGGTAAGAGTAATCATGAGATGTTGGGGGTGAAGTTCCATGCGTAGAATGTTAACAGCAAAACTACAAAATCGTTCAGGAGTCCTCAATCGCTTTACAGGTGTCCTATCTCGTCGTCAGGTTAATATCGAAAGCATCTCTGTTGGAGCAACAGAAGATCCGAATGTATCGCGTATTACCATTATTATTGATGTAGCTTCACATGATGAGGTGGAGCAAATTATCAAACAGCTCAATCGTCAGATTGATGTGATTCGCATTCGTGATATTACAGACAAGCCTCATTTGGAGCGCGAGGTGATTTTGGTTAAGATGTCAGCGCCAGCTGAGAAGCGCGCTGAGATTCTAGCAATTATTCAACCTTTCCGTGCAACGGTGGTAGATGTGGCGCCAAGCTCGATTACCATTCAGATGACAGGAAATGCAGAAAAGAGCGAAGCTCTATTGCGAGTCATTCGACCATACGGTATTCGCAATATTGCTCGAACGGGTGCCACTGGATTTACCCGCGATTAAAAATCCAACTTAAATTTGTTAACCCAGCCTAAAAGGCAATAAATAATAGAAAAGAGAGAAAAACTATGGCAGTTCAAATGGAATATGAAAAAGATGTTAAAGTAGCAGCACTTGACGGTAAAAAAATCGCCGTTATCGGTTATGGTTCGCAAGGACATGCGCATGCTCAAAACTTGCGTGATTCAGGTCGTGATGTCATTATCGGTGTACGTCCAGGTAAATCTTTTGACAAAGCAAAAGAAGATGGATTTGACACTTACACAGTAGCAGAAGCAACTAAATTAGCTGACGTTATCATGATTTTGGCACCAGATGAAATCCAACAAGAATTGTACGAAGCAGAAATCGCTCCAAACTTGGAAGCTGGAAACGCAGTTGGATTTGCTCATGGTTTCAACATCCACTTTGAATTTATCAAAGTTCCTGCAGATGTAGATGTTTTCATGTGTGCACCTAAAGGACCAGGACACTTGGTACGCCGTACTTACGAAGAAGGATTTGGTGTACCAGCTCTTTACGCAGTATACCAAGATGCTACAGGAAATGCGAAAAATATTGCTATGGACTGGTGTAAAGGTGTCGGAGCAGCCCGTGTAGGTCTTCTTGAAACAACATACAAAGAAGAAACTGAAGAAGATTTGTTTGGTGAACAAGCTGTACTTTGTGGTGGTTTGACTGCCCTTATCGAAGCAGGTTTCGAAGTCTTGACAGAAGCAGGATACGCTCCAGAATTGGCTTACTTTGAAGTTCTTCACGAAATGAAATTGATCGTTGACTTGATCTACGAAGGTGGATTCAAGAAAATGCGTCAATCAATTTCAAACACTGCTGAGTACGGTGACTATGTATCAGGTCCACGTGTCATCACTGAGCAAGTTAAAGAAAACATGAAAGCTGTCTTGGCAGACATCCAAAATGGTAAATTTGCAAATGACTTTGTAAATGACTATAAAGCTGGACGTCCAAAATTGACTGCTTACCGTGAACAAGCAGCTAACCTTGAAATTGAAAAAGTTGGTGCAGAATTGCGTAAAGCAATGCCATTCGTTGGTAAAAACGACGATGATGCATTCAAAATCTATAACTAATTGATAGAAATCAAGTTGAAGGCGAGTTGGGGGGACCTAACTCGCTTTTATAATCAATTCATCTCTGTTTTAGAGGATGGATTGTGATAGTATGAATAGTCTAGGAGAAAAAGATGTTAAGTTCAAAAGATATCATCAAGGCTCACAAGGTCTTGAACGGTGTGGTTGTGAATACCCCACTGGATTATGATCATTATTTATCGGAGAAGTATGGTGCTAAGATTTATTTGAAGAAGGAAAATGCCCAACGTGTTCGTTCTTTTAAGATTCGTGGTGCCTATTATGCTATTTCTCAGCTCAGCAAGGAAGAGCGTGAGCGTGGGGTAGTCTGCGCTTCTGCGGGAAATCATGCTCAGGGAGTTGCCTATACTTGTAATGAAATGAAGATTCCTGCTACTATCTTTATGCCCATTACAACTCCGCAACAAAAGATTGGCCAGGTTCGCTTTTTTGGTGGGGACTTCGTAACCATTAAACTAGTTGGAGATACCTTTGATGCTTCAGCTAAAGCAGCTCAAGAATTTACAGTTTCTGAAAATCGTACCTTTATTGATCCTTTTGATGATGCCCATGTTCAGGCAGGTCAAGGAACCGTTGCTTATGAGATTTTAGAAGAAGCTCGAAAAGAATCGATTGATTTTGATGCTGTCTTGGTTCCTGTTGGTGGTGGCGGTCTCATTGCTGGGGTTTCTACCTATATCAAGGAAACAAGTCCAGAAATTGAGGTCATTGGGGTAGAGGCTAATGGAGCGCGTTCCATGAAGGCGGCTTTTGAAGCAGGTGGACCTGTTAAACTCAAGGAAATTGACAAATTTGCGGATGGGATTGCCGTGCAAAAAGTAGGTCAGTTGACCTATGAAGCAACTCGCCAACACGTTCAGACTTTAGTAGGTGTCGACGAGGGGTTGATTTCTGAAACCTTGATTGACCTCTACTCTAAGCAAGGCATTGTTGCAGAACCTGCTGGAGCGGCTAGTATTGCCTCTTTAGAAGTTTTAGCTGAATATATCAAGGGGAAAACCATTTGTTGTATCATTTCTGGAGGAAATAATGATATTAACCGTATGCCAGAAATGGAAGAGCGTGCCTTGATTTATGATGGGATCAAGCATTACTTTGTGGTCAATTTTCCACAGCGTCCAGGGGCTTTGCGTGAGTTTGTAAATGATATCCTGGGACCAAATGATGATATCACACGTTTTGAGTATATCAAACGAGCTAGCAAGGGTACAGGGCCTGTATTGATTGGGATCGCTTTAGCAGATAAGCATGATTATGCAGGTTTGATCCGTAGAATGGAAGGCTTCGATCCAGCTTATATTAACTTAAATGGTAATGAAACGCTCTATAATATGCTTGTCTGAGGACTAATAAAAAAATATCATATTATTTGCACAATTGATGTATAGGTGTTATAATGAGGGTGAAGAAAGGGGGCGATTCCTATGGACTTAGGAAATCTATCGTGCTATTTCTACTACAACTCACTATAGCACCTATTATTTTTGATTCTATTTATATTAAGGCGACAGAATTACTTACTATATATAAGGAAATTTTTTGAAATCCCTAATTGTATAGATCCCTAATTTGAATTTTCGCTAAATATAATAGGAATCAGAAAAAATAATCAATGTTTGTGAGATGGTTGCTAGGTGAGTTGACCTAAAAAACTCGTGAGATAAACAATAGTGCTAGACATGAAACGGCAAGTGCTGCTGTTTTCAAATGACTAGTTGGAAAGCGGGTATGTAATCAGAAGGTGCAAGATTGGACAAAGTAAGTAGTACCGGTTGTGAAACGAATAAGATATAGATAAGGACAGGAAAGGAACCAAAGAAGGAGAAAGAAAACGGATGGTTTAGAGATAGTGTGGAGTGAAACACTATCTTTAGTGGACTTGTTAATTTAAAAGGAACATATAGAATGAAATAGTAAATCCTGTCTATCCTATTGAGAAACTGGCATTCAGTATACATGAATATTTTTACAAGTTTAAAGTTTAATAATGCAATTGTTTTTTAGGAGCATACTAATGGGTTATAGTAAGCAAAAACCTATATATTATCGGCTTTAAAAAGGAAGTAAGAAGATTCTGAATCATTTATTTTATTGAATATATGTTTTTTTATTGACAAAAGACATAAAAACGTATAGAATAATATAACGTAAAGAAGAAAATAGGAGAAGAACATGGCTAAGTCAAACTTTGAAAAAGTAGAATCAGTTGTTGGCTGGGTTCGTGATAAGAAAATCACAGGCTACCGTATCTCTAAAGAAACGAATGCGCGTGAAATGTCTATCATTGCTCTAGCGCAGGGTCGTGCAAAAGTAAAAAATATTTCATTTGAAACAGCTCTAGGTTTAATTGATTTCTATGAAAAAAATCATGAAAAATTTGAAGATTAATCTTTGGATAATGGTGGATTCTTGAATAGGGTCTGCCTTTTCATTTTGATACTCAATGAAAATCAAAGAGCAAACTAGGAAGCTAGCCGTAGGCTGCTCAAAGCACTGCTTTGAGGTTGTAAATAAGACTGACAGAGTCAGTAACATATACCTACGGCAAGGCGAAACTGACGTGGTTTGAAGAGATTTTCGAAGAGTATGAGGACAGCAAAAAGACTGCACGATTTATGCAGCCTTTTCTTTTTATTTGAGATAGCGTTGAAGGAATTCTTTTGTACGGTCTTCTTTAGGATTGGTGAAGAGGTCTTCTGGTTTGCCTTCTTCAGCGATTACACCCTTATCCATGAAGATAACACGGTGAGAGACATCACGGGCAAATTCCATTTCATGGGTTACGACAATCATAGTCAAGCCTTCCTGAGCCAGATCTTGCATGATTTTGAGGACCTCTCCAACCATTTCGGGATCGAGAGCTGATGTTGGTTCATCAAAGAGAATAGCGTCAGGATTCATGGAAAGGGCACGAGCGATGGCCACACGTTGTTTTTGACCACCTGAGAGTTGTTTTGGTTTCGCTTGCCAGTAGCGTTCTCCCATGCCGACCTTTTCCAGGTTTTCTTTGGCAATCTTTTCAGCTTCTGTACGTTCGCGTTTAAGGACAGTTGTCTGAGCGACGATTGTGTTTTCAAGAACGTTGAGATTTTCAAAGAGGTTAAAGGATTGGAATACCATCCCCAACTTTTCACGGTATTGCGTGAGGTCATAGCCTTTTTCGAGGACGTTTTGTCCATGATAAAGGATTTGTCCATCAGTTGGCGTTTCAAGGAGGTTAATGGAGCGTAGGAAGGTTGATTTTCCACTTCCAGAGCTTCCGATGATAGAGATGACCTCTCCCTTGTGGACAGTGAGTGAAATGTCTTTTAGCACTTCGTTTTGTCCATAGGATTTTTTGAGGTGTTTAATTTCAAGGATTGCTTGTGTCATTATTTCAAATCCTCCGTTTGCATTTGGTTAGCACCTGTAGTATAGGTATCCATGTCCATGCGGCGTTCGATGAAGCGTAGGATACGTGTTACGGTGAAGGTGAGGACAAAGTAAATCACGGCGATGATTGTAAATGTCTGGAAGTATTGATAGGTTTGCGTTGCCACGGTATTTCCTGAGAAATAAAGTTCAACAACAGAGATAACGTTCAATACAGATGTATCTTTGATATTGATGACAAATTCATTACCAGTTGCTGGTAGGATGTTACGGACTACCTGAGGTAGAACAATCTTACGCATGGTTTGGTTATGAGTCATACCAAGAGCAGTTGCGGCTTCAAATTGTCCCTTGTCAACTGCCAGGATACCACCACGGACGATTTCAGTCATGTAGGCACCAGTGTTAATCGAAACGATGAAGATAGCAGCCAGTGTGCGGTCAAGGTTGATACCGAAAGCTTGGGCAGTTCCATAGTAGATAACCATCGATTGAACAATCATTGGCGTACCACGGAAAATTTCAATATAGACATTGAGGATCCAGCCGATTAGTTTTTGTAGGCCATAAATGGCTTTATTTTCAGATAGAGGAGCAGTACGGAAGACACCAATGGCAAGTCCAATAATGAGACCTGTGATGGTTCCGATGATAGAGATTAAAAGAGTGATACCAGCACCACGCAAGAGTTGTTGCCAGTTTTCAGAAAGAATTTTAGCGACTTGGCTAAAGAAACTACTGCTAGTCTCTTCAGTTGTTGTAGCTTCGGCAGGTTGTTCCTTGATCATACGATCCATCAAGGCAACTTGGTCGTCTTTTGAAATGGTTTCAATGCTGGCATTGATTTGGCTAATACGATTGTCATTTTTACGAAGTCCAATGGCGATAGCTGTATCTTCTTCTCCAGTTTTAAAACCTGGTTCTACTTGGACCATCTTGAACTTAGAGTTTGCAGCTTCGGCAGTCAGTGCTTCAGGGCGTTCAGAAACATAGGCATCGATGACACCGGCCTCAAGTGCTTGGCGCATTTGAGCGAAGTCTCCCATAGCTGTTTCTTTTTTAGCACCCGGGATTTGTGTAATCAAGTCGTAGAGGTAGACACCTTGTTGAGAAGTGATTTTCGCACCATTAAAGTCATCCAAAGATTTAGCATTTGCGTAGGCAGAATCTTTTTTGACTAGTAGAACGGGTTCGCTAGTGTAGTAACTGATCGAAAAGGCAATTTCTTGTTTGCGTTCGGCAGTTGGACTCATACCTGCGATAATCATGTCAATCTTACCAGAAGTAAGGGCAGGGACTAGACCTTCCCACTTGGTTTTAACAACCAAAGGCTCTTTACCTAAGTCCTTAGCGATTTTCTTGGCGATTTGAACATCGTATCCGTTGGCATACTGGTTGGTTCCATCGATTTTGACAGCTCCATTGCTATCATCGTCCTGGGTCCAGTTAAAGGGGGCATATGCCGCTTCCATCCCGATGCGTAAATATTCATCGGCTTGAGCAACATTGACAAGTCCTAGCATCAGCAAGAGACTTGTGAAAATAGATAAGTATATTTTTCTCATGATTTCTCCTGTTTCTAATCTATTAAAAAATAACTGTCTCCTATTTTATCGAAAAAAACTCTATTTTTCAATATAGGTAAGCCCTTACTTATGAAAAAATGATATAATGATAGCAAAGATAAAAAGGGGGCTTAGTTGATGAAAAAAACTTTTTTCTTACTGGTGTTAGGCTTGTTTTGCCTTCTGCCACTCTCTGTTTTTGCCATTGATTTTAAGATAAACTCTTACCAAGGGGATTTGTATATTCATGCAGACAATACGGCAGAATTTAGACAAAAGATAGTTTATCAGTTTGAGGAGGACTTTAAGGGTCAAATTGTGGGACTTGGACGTGCTGGCAAGATGCCTAGCGGATTTGAGATAGATCCTCATCCAAAGGTTCAGGCTGCGAAAAACGGTGCTGAACTAGCAGATGTTACGAGCGAAGTGATAGAAGGAGCAGATGGTTATACTGTCAAAGTCTACAATCCAGGTCAAGAAGGCGACACAGTTGAAGTTGACCTCGTTTGGAACTTAAAAAATTTGCTTTTCCTTTATGATGATATCGCTGAATTAAATTGGCAACCTTTAACAGACAGTTCAGGGTCTATTGGCAAGTTTGAATTTCATGTAAGGGGAGACATGGGGGCAGAAAAACTCTTTTTCCATACAGGGAAACTCTTTAGAGAGGGAACGGTTGAAAAGAGTAACCTTGATTATACTATCCGTTTGGACAATCTTCCGGCTAAGCGTGGAGTTGAATTGCATGCCTACTGGCCTCGAACTGATTTTGCTAGCGCTAGGGATCAGGGATTGAAAGGGAATCGTTTAGAAGAGTTTAATAAGATAGAAGGCTCGATTGTTAAAGAAAAAGAGCAAAGTAAACAACTCCTTACTTGGGTATTTCCTTTGCTACTTTCCATTTCCTTGTTATTGAGCGTCTGCTTCTATTTTATCTATAGAAGAAAGACCACTCCTTCAGTCAAATATGCCAAAAATCATCGTCTCTATGAACCACCAATGGAATTAGAGCCTATGGTTTTATCAGAGGCTGTTTACTCGACCTCCTTGGAGGAAGTGAGTCCTCTAACAAAAGGAGCAGGTAAATTCACCTTTGACCAACTTATTCAAGCTACCTTGTTAGATGTGATAGACCGTGGGAATGTTTCTATTATTTCAGAAGGAGACGCAGTTGGTTTGAGGCTGGTAAAAGAAGATGGTTTGTCCAGTTTTGAGAAAGACTGCCTAAATCTGGCCTTTTCAGGAAAAAAAGAAGCAACTCTTTCCAATTTGTTTGCGGATTACAAGGTATCTGATAGTCTTTATCGTAGAGCAAAAGTCTCTGATGAAAAACGGATTCAAGCAAAGGGGCGTCAGCTCAAATCATCTTTTGAAGAGGTATTGAAAGAGATGCAAGAAGGAGTGAGAAAGCGAGTTTCCTTCTGGGGACTTCCAGATTATTATCGTCCTTTAACTGGTGGGGAAAAGGCCTTGCAAGTAGGTATGGGACTCTCTACTATTTTACCCCTATTTATTGGATTTGGCTTTTTCTTGTATAGTTTGGATGTTCATGCTTATTTTTACCTCCCCTTGCCAATACTTGGTTTTCTAGGTTTGGTTTTGGCTGTTTTCTATTATTGGAAGCTTCGATTAGATAATCGTGATGGTGTCCTAAATGAAGCAGGAGCAGAAGTCTACTATCTCTGGACCAGTTTTGAAAATATGTTGCGTGAGATTGCACGATTGGATCAGGCTGAATTGGAAAGTATTGTGGTATGGAATCGCCTCTTGGTTTATGCGACCTTATTTGGCTATGCGGACAAGGTCAGTCATTTGATGAAGGTTCATCAGATTCAAGTGGAAAATCCAGATATCAACCTTTATGTAGCTTATGGCTGGCACGGTATGTTTTATCATTCAAGCGCGCAAATGAGCCATTATGCTAGTATCGCAAACACAGCAAGTACCTATTCCGTATCTTCTGGAAATGGAAGTTCTGGCGGTGGCTTCTCTGGCGGTGGAGGTGGCGGCAGTATCGGAGCCTTTTAAAGAGAACTGCCATAGACTGAAAAAGTATGCTATAATGGAAGATAGAAAAAAGGAGTAATCTATGTATCTTATTGAAATTTTAAAATCTATCTTCTTTGGTATTGTCGAAGGAATTACGGAATGGTTGCCGATTTCCAGTACAGGTCACTTGATTTTAGCAGAGGAATTTATCCAATACCAAAATCAAAATGAAGCCTTTATGTCCATGTTTAATGTTGTAATTCAGCTTGGAGCGATTTTAGCGGTTATGGTGATTTACTTTAACAAGCTCAATCCTTTCAAACCGACTAAGGACAAACAGGAAGTTCGTAAGACTTGGAGACTATGGTTGAAGGTCTTGATTGCGACTTTGCCTTTGCTTGCCGTCTTTAAATTTGATGATTGGTTTGATACCCACTTCCATAACATGGTTTCAGTTTCTCTCATGTTGATTATCTATGGGATTGCCTTTATCTATTTGGAAAAGCGCAATAAAGCGCGTGCTATCGAGCCAAGTGTGACAGAGTTGGACAAGCTTCCTTATACGACAGCCTTCTATATCGGACTCTTCCAAGTTCTTGCCCTTTTACCAGGAACTAGCCGTTCTGGGGCAACGATTGTCGGCGGTTTATTGAATGGAACCAGTCGTTCTGTTGTGACAGAATTTACCTTCTATCTTGGAATTCCAGTTATGTTTGGAGCTAGTGCCTTAAAGATTTTCAAATTTGTAAAAGCAGGACAGCTCTTGAGCTTTGGGCAATTGTTCTTGCTCTTGGTTGCGATGGGAGTCGCTTTTGCAGTCAGCATGGTGGCTATTCGCTTTTTGACAAGCTATGTAAAAAAACACGACTTTACCCTTTTCGGTAAATACCGCATCGTGCTTGGTAGTGTTTTGCTACTTTACAGTTTTGTCCGTTTATTTGTATAAGAAAAAACCTTGAAGGGTCCACTCTTCAAGGTTTTAAAATCCAGTCATGGTAATCCCCAACAGGCGGACACCTCTTTCTTTCTCGCTTAACTCTTCATAGAGTTGCAGGGCTATTTGGCTTATCTGGCTAGCATCCTGTGTTTTTTGAGTCAGACTTTTTCGTTTGGTAAGAGTTGAAAAGTCCTCGTAGCGGATTTTCAAAATGACAATTTTTCCAGCTTTTTCTTGTTGACTGAGATTGAGAGCGACTCTTTCTGATAGAAGAGTCAGCTCTTTTTTGATATCTTCCTCGGCACGGAGAATCTTCCCGTAGGTTTTCTCCTTGCCGATTGATTTACGGATGCGATTGGATTTGACGGGGGAATTGTGGATGCCACGAGCCTTTCGATACAGGTCATAGCCCAGTCTGCCAAAGCGGTCTATTAGGGTCACTTCAGGAACTTCAAGTAGGTCAGCTCCAGTAAAAACACCCATTTGATGAAGTTTTTCCACTGTCTTTTTTCCTACTCCATGAAACTTGGAAATATCCATTTGTTTGAGAAAGTCCTCAGCTTGTTCAGGTAAAATTACTGTCAAACCATGTGGTTTTTGATAATCACTCGCCATTTTAGCTAAGAACTTGTTGTAGGAAACACCGGCAGAAGCAGTTAGATGGAGTTCTTGCCAGATATCCTCTTGAATGAGACGAGCGATTTTGACAGCTGACTTGATACCGAGTTTATTTTCTGTCACATCCAAATAGGCTTCGTCAATACTCATAGGTTCAATCAAATCTGTATAGCGCTTAAAAATAGCTCGAATCTGGAGTCCCACAGCTTTGTATTTCTCATAATTTCCTGAGATGAAGACGGCCTGGGGACAACGCTCATAGGCTTCCTTAGAGCTCATGGCTGAATGGACACCAAAAGCTCGCGCCTCATAGCTACAGGTAGAAACGACTCCCCGCCCACCTGTTTGCCGAGGGTCGCTGCCGATAATGACAGGTTTTCCTCTGAGTTTAGGATTATCTCTGATTTCCACTGCAGCAAAAAAGGCATCCATGTCAATATGGATGATTTTTCTTGACAAATCATTTAATAAAGGAAAAATCAACATGCCTAGCCCCCCTTTTTACAGCTTATTTTCTTTTATTATACCCTTTTTTCTGAAAAAAGGAAAAAAGGGTATATTTTTTTCAAAAATATAATACAGTTTGGAATAAAATATAGACTGTTTTAGAAAAGAAAGTGTAAAAATAGGGATTTTCCACTTGTTGAAAACGATTACTGTATGGTATACTTATCTCATGAATGTAACAGATGGTTGTTACTAGAAAGAAAAAAGAGGACATTAACATGGTTGTTAAGACAGTTGTTGAAGCACAAGATATTTTTGACAAAGCTTGGGAAGGCTTCAAAGGCGTAGATTGGAAAGAAAAAGCAAGTGTATCACGCTTCGTACAAGCTAACTACACACCTTATGATGGAGACGAAAGCTTCCTCGCAGGACCAACAGAACGTTCACTTCACATCAAAAAAATTGTAGAAGAAACTAAAGCACACTACGAAGAAACTCGTTTCCCAATGGACACTCGTCCAACATCTATCGCTGATATTCCAGCAGGATTTATCGATAAAGAAAACGAAGTTATCTTCGGTATCCAAAACGATGAACTCTTCAAATTGAACTTCATGCCAAAAGGTGGTATCCGTATGGCTGAAACTACTTTGAAAGAAAATGGATACGAACCAGATCCAGCTGTTCACGAAATCTTTACTAAATACGTAACAACAGTTAACGACGGTATCTTCCGTGCTTACACTTCAAACATTCGTCGCGCACGTCACGCGCACACTGTAACTGGTCTTCCAGATGCATACTCACGCGGACGTATCATCGGTGTTTACGCACGTCTTGCTCTTTACGGTGCAGACTACTTGATGCAAGAAAAAGTAAACGACTGGAATGCAATCGAAGAAATCGATGAAGAAACAATCCGTCTTCGTGAAGAAATCAACCTTCAATACCAAGCATTGCAACAAGTTGTTCGCTTGGGTGACCTTTACGGAGTTGATGTTCGCAAACCAGCGATGAACGTTAAAGAAGCTATCCAATGGGTTAACATCGCCTTCATGTCTGTCTGCCGTGTTATCAACGGTGCTGCAACATCTCTTGGACGTGTACCAATCGTATTGGACATCTTTGCAGAACGTGACCTTGCTCGTGGTACATTTACTGAATCAGAAATCCAAGAATTCGTTGATGATTTCGTTATGAAACTTCGTACAGTTAAATTTGCTCGTACAAAAGCTTACGACCAATTGTACTCAGGTGACCCAACTTTCATCACAACTTCTATGGCTGGTATGGGTAACGACGGTCGTCACCGTGTTACTAAGATGGACTACCGTTTCTTGAACACACTTGACAACATCGGTAACTCACCAGAACCAAACTTGACAGTTCTTTGGACTGATAAATTGCCATACAACTTCCGTCGCTACTGTATGCACATGAGCCACAAACACTCTTCTATCCAATATGAAGGTGTAACAACAATGGCTAAAGACGGATATGGTGAAATGAGCTGTATCTCATGCTGTGTGTCTCCGCTTGACCCAGAAAATGAAGAACAACGCCACAACATCCAGTACTTCGGTGCGCGTGTAAACGTATTGAAAGCCCTTCTTACTGGTTTGAACGGTGGTTACGACGATGTTCACAAAGACTACAAAGTATTTGACATCGAACCAATCCGTGACGAAGTTCTTGAATTTGAATCAGTTAAAGCTAACTTTGAAAAATCTCTTGACTGGTTGACTGACACTTACGTAGATGCTTTGAACATCATCCACTACATGACTGATAAGTACAACTACGAAGCTGTTCAAATGGCCTTCTTGCCAACTAAACAACGTGCCAACATGGGATTCGGTATCTGTGGATTTGCCAACACTGTTGATACATTGTCAGCTATCAAATACGCTACAGTTAAACCAATCCGTGATGAAAATGGCTACATCTACGATTACGAAACAATCGGTGAATACCCACGTTGGGGTGAAGATGACCCACGTTCAAACGAATTGGCAGAATGGTTGATCGAAGCTTACACAACTCGTCTACGTAGCCACAAACTTTACAAAGACGCTGAAGCTACAGTATCACTTTTGACAATCACATCTAACGTTGCTTACTCCAAACAAACTGGTAACTCACCAGTCCACAAAGGTGTATACCTCAACGAAGATGGTTCTGTGAACTTGTCTAAACTTGAATTCTTCTCACCAGGTGCTAACCCATCTAACAAAGCTAAAGGTGGCTGGTTGCAAAACTTGAACTCACTTTCTAGCCTTGACTTTAGTTACGCAGCTGACGGTATCTCATTGACTACACAAGTATCACCTCGCGCTCTTGGTAAGACTCGTGACGAACAAGTTGATAACTTGGTAACAATCCTTGATGGTTACTTTGAAAACGGTGGACAACACGTTAACTTGAACGTTATGGATTTGAACGATGTTTACGAAAAGATCATGTCAGGTGAAGACGTTATCGTACGTATCTCTGGATACTGTGTAAACACTAAATACCTCACTCCAGAACAAAAAACTGAATTGACACAACGTGTCTTCCACGAAGTTCTTTCAATGGATGATGCCTTGGATGCATTGAGCTAATCAAGTTTTTAAGTAATGAAATAAGGAACCCTCGGTCAATCGACTGAGGGTTTTTGGATTCTTAAATATTTTAAGTCAGGATCTGAAGTGTCTCGCTTGGTTTAAAAAGAGAGTTAGTTGGGGGTGAGAGATCATCAGAAATAAAAACACCACACTTTGTATGGAACAAGGTGTGGTTGTATTTTATCTCTTAGACCAAGTTCTCTTCATAAAGAGAAGTAGGATTGGATAAATCTCCAAGCGCCCTGCAATCATTGCAAAGGAGAGGAGAATTTTTGAGATAGGACTAAAGATTGAGAAACTAGAAGTGGTTCCTAGAATAGGTCCGATATTATTGAAACAGCTAAAGACAGCGCTGGTCACAACCAGGAAATCATTGCTATCTAAGCTGACAATAAAGATAAGTGCTAGTAAAATCATAGAATAGATGACAAAGTACTTGAGAATCTTATGCTGGGTATCTTTGTCAATCACCGTTTTATTAACATGGAGGGTCAAAACACGGTGGGGCGATAGGATTGACAAAATCTGATTTTTAGCAATTTTTGAAAGTATGAGGCCTCTAATAACCTTAAGTCCACCTGCGGTTGAACCAGCAGAACCACCGATTCCCATGAGGAAGAGGAGGATAAATTGGGAGAAGAGGGGCCAGTTGGTAATATCTCCGTAACCAAAACCAGTCGTCGTAATGATATTGGAAACTTGGAAGAAGGCCATTTCAAAACTCTTTGAAAATCCTGGATAGAGATAGAGGGTATTAAGGCTAATCAAGCCTGTAGAAAGCAGTACAATGACCAAGTAAGCTCGAAGTTCTTCATCTCCAAAGAAGGCCTTGACACGACGGAGCATGAGGTAGTAGTAGAGATTGAAATTTACCCCAAAAACCAGAACTCCGATACTAACCAGATAGGTAATCAGTGAGCTGCCATAGTGGGCAATCCCGTCGTTATAGACGGTAAAGCCTCCTGTACCTGCTGTCCCCATAGCGATGACAAAACTATCAAATAGGGGCATGCCAGCTAGATAATAGATGATGACAAAGAGGGAGAAGAGAGCTAGATAAAGGAGATAGAGAATCTGGGCAGTATTTTTGAGTTTGGATACAACCTTACCAAAGACGGGTCCAGGAACCTCAGCCTTCATCACTTCTAGGTGGCTATTTTTGGCATTGTCCATAATAGCAAGTGCAAAAACAAGCACTCCCATCCCTCCAATCAAGTGGGTAAAACTTCGCCAGAAGAGGAGGGAACGGCTGAGAACCGAAACGTCGTTCAGAATAGTTGCTCCAGTAGTTGTAAAGCCAGAACTAATTTCAAAAAAGGCATCGATAACGCTGGGAATTTGTCTAGCAAAGACAAAGGGGAGACCGCCAAAGAAAGACCAAAGGATCCAACAGAGGGCAACAATCAAGACTCCCTCCTTGGCATAAATCCGTTGATTTTTTGGTTTTTGTAAAATTCCTGAACCGCCTAGTAATACGAGAATTCCAATTGTTGTAAAGAGAGCTGTAAAGACTTGGCTCGATTCGTGGTAATAGACAGCGATAGCCACAGGAACCAAGAGGAGAACAGCTTCAATCAAAAGTAACTTTGAAAGGAGGTAACGAATCATACTTTTATTCATCTCTTACCTCGCGATCAAGTCATAAATCTTGGTGATGTTTGGCAACAAAGTTGTTACTAGGAGCTTGTCTCCAACTTCCAACATATCCTCCCCAGTTGGGAAAATAGTCTTGCCCTTTCGAATGATAGCTGCAATAAGAACCCCTTTTTTCAATTTCAGTTGAGAAAGAGGTTTGGCAGTCATCTTATTAGCTTCCTTGATATGGAATTGCAGGGTTTCGATTTGGCCATTGGCTAGATGGTGCATGGCTTGAAGGTCTGAATACTGGGCATTAACCCGACCACGAATAAAGTGCATAATCGTGTCTACGGCAATGCTTTTAGGTGTGATGATACTTGAAAAATCAGGCGCATTGATGATCTCGAGGAGACTGGTACGATTGACCTTGGTAATATTTTTCTGTACACCTACCCTGTCAAGGAACATAGAAGTAATCAGATTTTCCTCATCGACTCCTGTTAGAGTCGCAACGGCATCATAGTTTTGAGCACTTTCTTCCAGCAGGATATCTTTTGCGGTACCATCTCCTTGAACGATGTAGAGATTTGGGAATTTCTCGCTAAAGAAGCTGGCGATTTCAGGATTGATTTCAATAACCTTGGTATCGATACGACTGTCTTTGAGGATACCTAGTAGATAATAGGCAATTCTACCAGCTCCAACAATAAGAAGACTCTTCACGGCACGAGATTTAAAATAATTATGGAAGAGCATCATATCAACACGGTTACCAGTGACAAAGATTCTATCTTTATCCTGTACAGTCATGTCACCACTTGGAATGATAATTTGATGATCTCTTTCTATCGCACATACAATGACATTGCCAAATTTTTTACGAAAATCAGAAATGGGCATTTGGCAAAGACCGCTGGAAGATTTAACAGTGAATTCCATCAAGCTGACCCTTCCTCCAAAAAAACGTTCGACAGAGAGGGCGTTGGGAAAGTCAATGATATTCGCGATAGCGCGGGCAGCCAAGAGCTCAGGGTTGACGATAAGAGAAAAACCGAGAATATTCTTTTCTTTGAAATAAGAGTTAGAGTATTCAGGATTCCGCACCCGAACGATGGTCTCTTTAGCTCCCATTTTTTTGGCTAGAACGGCTGCAATCATGTTCACTTCATCGTATTCAGTCAGGGCGATAAAGATATCACAATCCTGGACACTGGCTTGCTCAAGGATGGTAAAATCGGCCCCGTTACCAAGGATACCCATGATATCAAAGCGATTAACAATATGATTGAGAACAGCTTCGTCTTGCTCAATCAGCAAAACATCATGCTTTTCTGCAACCAAGGAGCGACAGAGGGCAGAACCAACTTTTCCCCCTCCGACAAGGATAATTTTCATAATAAAACCTACTTTTTCATGATGTAACTATCATACCTTTTTTCAAGAAAAAATGCACCTACTAGCTAATCACCAGAGTTTTTAGTAGGAAATTTGCTATAAGGTAAAACTATACCCTAATCAATTGAAATAGCTATTAGCACCTTTCTCTGAAATATGGTATGATAAAGGATATACAAGGAGATAAAATGAATAATAATTTACTGGTATTACAATCAGACTTTGGTCTGGTTGATGGTGCGGTATCGGCTATGATTGGAGTGGCTTTAGAAGAGTCTCCAACCTTAAAAATTCATCATTTGACGCACGATATCACGCCTTATAATATTTTTGAGGGGAGCTATCGTCTCTTTCAGACGGTGGATTACTGGCCTGAGGGAACGACGTTTGTATCGGTTGTCGATCCAGGTGTCGGCTCGAAACGTAAGAGTGTAGTTGCCAAGACTGCAAAAAATCAATACATTGTCACACCAGATAATGGGACGCTTTCTTTTATCAAGAAACACGTTGGTATTGTAGCCATTCGTGAAATTTCTGAAGTGGCCAATAGACGCCAAAATACAGAGCATTCTTATACCTTCCACGGTCGTGATGTCTATGCCTATACTGGTGCTAAACTAGCCAGTGGTCACATTAGTTTTGAGGAAGTGGGGCCAGAGCTCAGTGTAGATCAGATTGTGGAACTTCCAGTCGTAGAGACCATCATAGAAGATCATCTGGTGAAGGGAGCTATTGATATTCTGGATGTGCGTTTTGGTTCGCTTTGGACCTCTATCACGCGAGAAGAATTTTACAAGCTGGAACCAGCATTCGGTGATCGTTTTGAGGTGACTATCTATCATGCTGATATGCTGGTCTATCAAAATCAGGTTGTCTATGGCAAATCATTTGCAGATGTGAGAATTGGGCAACCCATCCTTTACATCAACTCTCTCTATCGTTTAGGTTTGGCTATCAACCAAGGTTCCTTTGCCAAGGCCTATAATGTGGGTGTCGGTTCATCTTGGACCATTGAAATAAAGAAAATAGAATCATAAAATAGGAGAATATAGATGAAAAATCAATCAATTAAACAAGTTGTTGCTATCGGTGTTGGAGCTGCGCTCTTTGTTGTCATCGGGATGATCAGCATTCCGACACCTGTTCCAAATACAAGCATCCAGCTTCAGTATGCGGTACAAGCGCTACTTTCTATTATTTTTGGACCGATTATCGGTTTGCTTGTCGGGTTGATTGGTCATGCAATCAAGGACTCTCTTGCTGGCTACGGTCTGTGGTGGACTTGGATTATTGCTAGTGGTCTCTTTGGTCTAGTTGTGGGGCTATTTAGAAAGTACGTTCGTGTGATCAATGGTGTCTTTGACTGGAAAGATATTCTTATTTTTAACCTCATTCAACTACTTGCAAATGCCCTTGTTTGGGGTGTCTTGGCACCACTTGGAGATGTTGTGATTTATCAAGAAGCGGCAGAAAAAGTATTTGCACAAGGAATTGTTGCGGGAATTGCTAATGGTGTATCTGTAGCTATTGCAGGAACTCTCCTCTTGCTTGCCTATGCAGGAACTCAAACTCGTGCAGGAAGTTTGAAAAAGGACTAAAATGATGGGGAAGGCTGGGCAACCAGTCTTTTTCGATGTTTATAGATTAGTTAGGCAAGTAAGCTAGGATAGGAATCTTTTTGGCGCTAAGATTTTAAGAGAAGAGACTGCAAGAAGGGTTCGATTTATGATAAAATAGAAGTCTAAGAAGCGAATGAAGAGAGTAAGATGAAAGAAGCTATAATTGAGTGGAAGGATTTCTCTTTCCGGTATGAAACACAACAAGAGCCGACCTTGCAAGGGGTGGATTTGACTATTTATAAGGGAGAGAAAGTCTTAATGGTTGGGCCATCTGGGTCAGGTAAATCTACCTTGGGTCAGTGTTTGAATGGGATTATTCCCAATATTTACAAGGGTCAGATGTCTGGAGAATTTTTGATCAAGGGGCAAGCAGCCTTTGATATGAGCATCTACGATAAATCTCATCTGGTCAGTACAGTTTTGCAGGATACAGATGGGCAGTTTATCGGCCTGTCTGTGGCAGAGGACTTGGCTTTTGCTCTAGAAAATGATGTAACAGGACTAGAAGAGATGAAAAGTCGTGTTCATAAATGGGCTGAAAAGCTGGACCTTCTCCCTTTACTGTCTCAGCGTCCCCAGGATTTGTCAGGTGGACAAAAGCAGCGAGTCAGTCTGGCTGGTGTCTTGATTGATGAGAGTCCGATTCTTTTGTTTGATGAGCCACTCGCCAATCTGGATCCCAAGTCAGGTCAGGATATTATCGAATTGATTGATCAGATTCATAAGGAGGAGGGGACGACGACTCTTATTATCGAGCACCGTTTGGAGGATGTTCTGCATCGCCCTGTCGATCGGATTGTCTTGATAAACGATGGTCGTATCCTTTTTAATGGGAGTCCTGACCAGTTACTGGCGACTGATTTATTGACACAAAATGGAATTCGAGAACCCCTTTATCTAACCACTCTCCGTCAATTGGGTGTGGATTTAGCCAAGGAAGAACAGTTAGCAAATTTGGACAACTTGTCTATCTCAAAAGGCCAGATTCAGTTGCGGACGGAACTGGTAAAAGAAACCCCAGAATTGCAGTCACTCTTTAAATTAGAGGACGTGTCTTTTTCTTATGATGATAGACCGATTTTAAAATCCATTTATCTGGATATTAAAAAGGGCGAAAAGATTGCCATTGTCGGGAAAAATGGAGCAGGGAAATCAACCCTAGCCAAGGCCTTAAGTAGCTTTATTCAGACGGAAGGCCGCTACCTTTGGGAAGGCCAGGATATAAAAGGAGACTCTGTTGCAGAGCGGGCGGAACGAGTAGGCTATGTGCTGCAAAATCCTAATCAAATGATTTCAACCAATATGATTTTTGATGAGGTGGCTCTGGGACTTCGTTTGCGAGGTGTGGACGAGCAGGAAATTGAAACGAGAGTCTATGAAACTTTGAAAATCTGTGGTCTCTATGAATTCCGTAATTGGCCTATTTCTGCCCTGTCATTTGGTCAGAAAAAACGTGTCACTATTGCATCGATTTTGGTCTTAGGAGCTGAAATTATCCTCTTAGATGAACCAACAGCGGGTCAAGACCAGAAGAACTATACTGAGATTATGGAATTTCTCGAAGAATTGCATCAAAAAGGGCATACCATTGTCATGATTACCCATGATATGCAATTGATGCTGGATTATTCAGACCGAGCTCTTGTCATGGTGGATGGGGAATTGATTGCAGATACTGTTCCAGCTAGTCTTTTGAGCAGTCCTGAGCTGTTAGTAAAAGCTAATCTAAAAGAAACTTCAATCTTCAACTTGGCCAAGAAACTAGATGTGGATCCACTTGCTTTAACGGCATTTTACAAAGAAAGGAGAGAAGGATGCAAGCTAAATTAATTGGTTACCAGCATAGAGATACTGTGATTCATCGCTTGTCAGGAGCTGGTAAACTCCTCTTTTTCATCCTTGTGTCATTGGCGGCTATGATTAGCTATGATACCAGACTGCTTGTTCTGATTGCCATCTTTTCGGTCTTTCTCCTCTATTTGTCAGAAATCCGCTTTAAAGATGTTTCCTTTGTGGCAGTTTTTGCGACGGTATTTGCCATTTTGAATGTCTTGATGGTCTACCTCTTTTCTCCCGAATATGGAGTTGGACTTTACGGAGAGAGAAGTGTGATTTGGCAGGGAATCGGTGCCTACACTCTAACCAGCCAGGAGCTCTTTTATCTGCTAAATCTGACCATTAAGTACCTTTGCACCATTCCTCTGGCTATTATCTTTTTGATGACAACACATCCTAGTCAGTTTGCTTCCAGTTTAAATCAAATTGGTGTGCCTTATAAGATTGCCTATTCTGTCAGTCTGACCTTGCGCTATATTCCAGATTTGCAGGAAGAATTCTTTACCATCAAGATGTCTCAGGAAGCGCGTGGGATGGAATTATCCAAGAAAGCTTCTCTCATGCAACGAATCAAAGGCAATCTGCGCATTATCACTCCCTTGATTTTCAGCTCGTTAGAACGCATTGATACCATCGCGACCGCCATGGAGCTTCGCCGCTTTGGAAAAGAGAAAAAGCGGACTTGGTATAGTTACCAGACCTTGAAAAAAGAAGATTATCTTACCTTGCTATTGGCAGCCTTGTTTTTAGTAGCTAGTTTACTACTTATCTTGCAGAATCAGGGACGATTTTACAACCCTTGGAAATAGCTTGAAAAAATTGAAAAAATCAAGTCGTTTCTATTGACAATGATTCTGAAAGTGTTATACTAAGAAAGTAGTTTCGCTGATTTACTTCAAACCTGTTGTGAGGTAAGTTAACGATGCTTTAACCACGCTGTTTGCTGAGCTTGACTCCGGGCAGTGTGGCTATTTTTTTGCAATGGTGAAAGGAAGCAAGTCATGACAAATCACATTGTATTATTTGAACCACAAATTCCACAAAATACAGGTAATATCGCGCGTACGTGCGCTGCAACCAATTCTCCCCTCCATATCATCAAGCCCATGGGCTTCCCTATTGATGACCGCAAGATGAAGCGAGCTGGGTTGGATTATTGGGATAAGCTAGAGATTTATTTTTACGACAGTTTGGAAGATTTTACGTCTCAGATGAAGGGAAAACTCTATCTGATTTCGAAATTTGCCGAGAACGTGTATTCTGAGGTGGATTTATCGACTGACGAGGACCATTATTTTCTCTTTGGACGTGAAGACAAGGGATTGCCTGAGGAGTTTATGCGAGAACATCCTGAGAAGGCTCTCCGTATTCCCATGAATGATGAACATGTCCGCAGTCTCAATGTGTCTAATACCGTCTGCATGATTGTCTACGAAGCCCTCCGCCAGCAGAACTTTGCAGGTCTTGAGCTCGTTCATACCTATGAAGTGGATAAGTTGAAATAAAAAATGAAAATGAACAAAATGCTTGCGCTTGCAAGCGTTTTTTGTTATGATAAAAGAGTCTTCAGGGCAGGGTGTGATTCCCGACCGGCGGTAAATTTGACTAGCTATTTTAGCTTTCTCGTCGTTGTCTTGTCTCGATATACTTTAAGTATTATCTTCGACTGCGACGCCTAGATAAATCTAAAATATCTTAGCCAAATAAGTCCGCGAGCGCAAGCTGATGTGGTGCGATTCCACAACCGACAGTATAGTCTGGATGGGAGAAGACGAAAGAATAGCTTTGTCTGTTCTGATAGATTTATAGCCAAACTGTAACCGCTTGCTTAACAGAGTGAGAGGGAACTTTTGGGATATAAAAAAGTGAGAATAGATAGAGGAATCCTTTCTAACTTCTTCTGATTTTATAGAAAATTGGAGGAACCTGTTATGACAAACACACGTCGACTTTCGACCATTGCAATTCTATCAGCCATCTCATTTGTGCTGATGTACTTTGACTTTCCGCTTTTGCCAGCGGCGTCCTTCCTCAAGATCGAATTTAGTATCTTGCCAGTCCTTGTGGGCTTGGTGGTCATGGATTTGCCTGCTGCGCTAGGAATTCTCTTGCTTCGCTCACTCTTGAAATTGCTTCTTAACAGTCAGGGAGTGAATACTTACATTGGCTTGCCAATGAATATCGTAGCTTTGGGAGTTTTTGTTATCGTATTTGCTTTGATTTGGAAAAAGGAACGGACAACCCTTCGTTTCCTACTAGGCTCTCTAGCTGGGACTATTGGTTTAACCGTGGCTATGTTAGTTCTCAACTATGTTTATGCTGTTCCTTTGTACGCTAAGTTTGCTAACTTTGATATTGGAAAAATTTTGGGACTTTCCAACTACCTAATGACCATGGTATTGCCTTTTAACTTGATTGAAGGTGTTATCTTTTCCGTTTCATTCTGGTTGTTGTATGTTCTCTTGAAACCAACCTTAAAACATTATGAGAGATAAACAAACATTTTTAATGAAGGGCAGTTTTGCCCTTTTACTTTTCGTTATTCTTGGCTACATGGTCAAATTTTACCCTGAAACGCTGGTCGGTTTTGACCAACCGATTCAGACTGCCATTCGAGGAGACTTGCCAGATTACTTGACTATTCTTTTCCGAACCATTACACGTCTGATTGATATCCCAGTGATTATCACTTGGGTTGTCATCGTAGCCTTTATCTTTTATCGTAAGCGATGGAAGATAGAAAGTTTCTTCATGCTGGGGAATTTGGCTTTGGCAGGTCTTTTAATCGTGACCTTTAAAAATGTCTATCAGCGCCCACGACCAGCCATTTTACACTTGGTTGAGGAGAAGGGATTTTCCTTCCCAAGTGGTCATTCTCTGGCTGTAACCTTGATGGTCGGCTCTCTGATTGTCATTTTCAGTCAACGGATTAAAAATCCAGTCTGGAGAAAAATCGTGCAAATCGTGCTAGGTCTCTACCTAGTCAGTGTGTTGGTATCAAGGGTCTATCTGGGAGTTCATTATCCATCAGACGTTCTTGCCAGTCTCTGTGTGGGCTTGGGAGTCCTGTTTATCGAGTTTCCCTTTTATGATAAGCTACGCTTCCAATGGCGATTTAAAGGCAAGCAGAAGTGAGTATCAAATTCCTTTGAGGAGAAAGAAATGAAAGTCAATATAGCAGATCTTCATCCGACTCAACTATACTTATCAGAAAAGAAGTTGCAAGATATTCAGATGCTTTACCAGTCGGCAGAAACAATCCAAGTCGATCCAATCAGTATTCTTGCATTTGGAAATTGCTTGTTGATTACAGATGGACATCACAGGGCTTATCAGGCTTTATTGGCAGGTCAGGATACGATTTCTGGTGAGTGGGATAGAGATGGTGGTGATGAACTATATCATCTCTATGCGCAAGCTTGTGAGGAAAGAAAGATTTACTCTGTTCTGGATTTAAAAAATCATATCTTACCTCAAGATGAGTATGAAGCAAAATGGTATAACTGGTGTGATGGTTTTAATCAAGCAGCAACTCTTTTGTTGAAAAGGAAAGCAGATGAAACGGATTTTACAAATAGATAATGCACTGCGTCTTGTTCCTTATTATAAGGTCAATCATTGTGAAGAAGCTTTTGCTTGGTATCAGGATGTGAACTTGGTTCACCTCGTAGATGGTGTGAAGAGACCTTATAGTCAAGAAACTTTGGAAGCTATGTATTCCCATTTGGATCAGCATGGTGAACTTTTTTGGATTGAAGTCAAGGAGAAGGGAGAATGGTTTCCAATTGGGGATGTTACACTATCTCAGGATAATCTCCCCATTGTGATTGGGAATTCCGCTTACCAACATCGAGGACTTGGAAAAAAGATTCTGAGTGCTTTGATTGAATTGGCTCGAATAAAAGGATGGAAAGAATTGAGAGTCAAGGAAATCTACACCTACAATCATGCTTCTAGGAGGTGTTTCAAGGCGCTTGGATTTGTGGAAAATGGAGCAACAGAAAAAGGAATGAGTTTTATACTGAAATTAGTCTAATCTAACTTGTTTTTTAACTAAAAATCTGATAAACTATGTAGTAATTGAATAGAAATCTGCAAGACTAGTAACTCAAGGGAAGTATATCAGGGAGGAGAGCCGTGACTGCAAGCTCTCTATATGAAAGCTGGGTGAATTCACTTGCGCATGGATTTAGAAATGAAGGTCTGACTTGTCAGATGAAAACGGATGGTACCGCGTGTCAACGCTCCGAGTGGAGTTTTTGGCATGTGGTTTTCTTTTTATCTACGAGCGACTGATGGAGGAATTATGTCAACTATTGAAGAACAATTAAAAGCGCTTCGTGAAGAAACGCTGGCTAGCTTGAAGCAGATTTCTGCTGAAAATGAAAAAGAGATGCAAGATTTGCGTGTCTCAGTCCTTGGTAAAAAAGGTTCACTTACTGAAATCCTCAAAAGGATGAAAGATGTCTCTGCTGAGATGCGTCCAATCATTGGGAAACACGTCAATGAAGCTCGTGATGTCTTGACAGCAGCCTTTGAAGAAACAGCTAAACTCTTAGAAGAAAAGAAAGTCGCGGCTCAACTGGCTAGTGAGAGTATCGATGTGACGCTTCCAGGTCGTCCAGTTGCGACTGGTCACCGTCATGTCCTCACACAAACCAGTGAAGAAATTGAAGATATCTTCATCGGTATGGGTTACCAAGTTGTGGATGGTTTTGAAGTAGAGCAAGACTACTATAACTTTGAACGTATGAACCTTCCAAAAGACCACCCAGCTCGCGATATGCAGGACACTTTCTATATCACAGAAGAAATCTTACTCCGTACCCACA
>NZ_JAPVZI010000018.1:0-14097 GCF_041432315.1 Streptococcus sp. 27098_8_76
GTCTGTGACAGAGAGATTTTATGTAGTATTTTATACTCAATGAAAATCAAAGAGCAAACTAGGAAACTCGCCGCAGGCTGTACTTGAGTACGGCAAGGCGACGTTGACGCGGTTTGAAGAGATTTTCGAAGAGTATTAATTGTTTTCAAGATAAAATTCAAAACGTTCGCCTACATATTGACTTTTTACGTATTCAAAAGCTGTCCCATCTTCTAGGTAAGAAACCTGAGTCAGTCCAAGAATAGCATGTCCTTTTTCAACTTCCAAATAGTGAGCAATTTTTTCCTTAGCAAGACGAGCATAGATGGTCTGTTGAGATTTGCCTATACGGTAGCCGTGTTTTTGCAAGGTTTGGAAGAAATGACTGGTGATTTCTTCTTTTTTAAAGTCCTTAATGAATTTTTCAGGAATAGAAGCAACTTCATAAACCAGAGGAACTTGATCCGCATAGCGAACCCGCTCCATTCGGATAATATTGTCCGTTGGAGAAATTCCTAGCTTGGCAACTTCCTGCTCATTGGGAATGGTTTTTCTGTAGGAAATGAGCTGGCTAGAGGGAACTTTACCTTGGGCCTTAACAATTTCAGTAAAACTGGTTGTCCCTCGCATCTTTTCTTGTACTCGAGTACTGGAAACAAAGGTTCCACTTCCTACACGGCGCTCTAAAACGCCTTCTTCGACCAAGAGGGAAATAGCTTGGCGGAGGGTCATGCGGCTGACCGCAAACTGCTCTGCTAAATCTCTTTCACTGGGAAGCCTCTCACCAATAGCCCAACGGTGCTCGTCAATATCCTTTTTAATCTGATCATGGATTTTCATATAAGCAGGTAGCATATTTTTCACTTCATTTCTATCTTTTCTCTATTGTACCTCAATAAACTAGAAAAAGTCAATCTTCGCCTTGTTTAGTTGGTAATTCGCCCTTATTTGTGATAGAATATTGAAAAAAGATATTTCTTTTGAGAAAGGAAAAAGATGAGCAACATTTCAACTGATTTGCAAGATGTAGAAAAAATCATCGTATTGGATTATGGTAGCCAATACAACCAGCTGATCTCACGCCGTATCCGTGAGATTGGTGTTTTTTCAGAACTAAAGAGCCATAAAATTTCAGCTGCTGAAGTTCGTGAAATCAATCCTGTAGGAATCATCCTTTCAGGTGGTCCAAACTCTGTATACGAAGATGGTTCATTCGATATTGACCCAGAAATCTTCGAACTTGGAATTCCTATTTTGGGAATTTGTTACGGTATGCAGTTATTGACCCATAAACTTGGAGGAAAAGTTGTCCCTGCAGGTGATGCTGGAAATCGTGAATACGGTCAATCAACCCTAACTCACACACCATCAGCGCTTTTTGAATCAACACCTGATGAACAAACTGTATTGATGAGCCATGGTGATGCAGTTACTGAAATTCCTTCTGACTTTGTTCGTACAGGTACATCAGCTGACTGCCCATATGCAGCCATTGAAAACCCAGATAAACACATTTACGGTATCCAATTCCACCCAGAAGTTCGTCATTCTGTATACGGAAATGATATCCTTCGTAACTTTGCCCTTAACATCTGTAAGGCTAAAGGCGACTGGTCAATGGATAACTTCATTGATATGCAGATCCAAAAAATCCGTGAAACCGTCGGTGATAAACGTGTCCTTCTTGGCCTTTCAGGTGGGGTTGACTCATCTGTCGTTGGAGTTCTTCTCCAAAAGGCTATTGGCGATCAATTGATCTGTATCTTCGTGGATCACGGTCTTCTTCGTAAAGGAGAAGCTGATCAAGTTATGGACATGCTTGGTGGTAAGTTTGGTTTGAATATCGTCAAAGCAGACGCTGCTAAACGTTTCCTTGATAAACTTGCTGGCGTTTCTGACCCTGAACAAAAACGTAAAATCATCGGTAACGAGTTTGTTTATGTCTTTGATGACGAAGCAAGCAAGCTCAAAAATGTGAAATTCCTTGCTCAAGGAACTCTTTATACAGACGTTATCGAGTCTGGTACGGATACCGCTCAAACTATCAAGTCACACCACAACGTGGGTGGTCTTCCAGAAGATATGCAGTTTGAATTGATCGAACCACTCAATACTCTTTACAAGGATGAAGTTCGTGCCCTTGGTACAGAGCTTGGTATGCCAGATCATATCGTATGGCGCCAACCATTCCCAGGACCAGGACTTGCGATCCGTGTTATGGGAGAAATCACTGAAGAGAAACTAGAAACAGTTCGTGAATCAGACGCTATCCTCCGTGAAGAAATTGCCAAAGCTGGCCTTGACCGCGATATCTGGCAATACTTCACAGTTAACACAGGCGTTCGTTCAGTCGGTATTATGGGTGACGGTCGTACGTACGACTACACTATTGCAATCCGTGCTATTACCTCTATCGATGGTATGACTGCTGATTTTGCCAAAATTCCATGGGAAGTGCTTCAAAAAATCTCAGTACGTATCGTAAACGAAGTGGATCATGTTAATCGTATCGTCTACGATATTACAAGTAAACCACCTGCAACAGTTGAATGGGAGTAGTCATCTAAGGACTAATTTATGTAGTTTAATGAGCCAGTATCATTGGATACTGGTTTTTACTTATGTGACTATTAGTCCGTCTCGCTCCGCTAGGTGCGAGACAAAAAAACCACCCGCTATGCGGGTGCGCGTCGAAGGTTATACCAAAAAAACTCCGAACGCGATACAATAAAGGTGTTCAAGCCAATTGTAAAGCGAAAGGAGAAAAATATGGCACAAAAGGCACATAGTTTATCGCACACAAAGTGGCACTGTAAGTATCACATTGTGTTCACCCCTAAGTATAGACGAAAAGTAATCTATAATCAATATCGGAGTAGTTTAGGCGAAATATTTCATCGCTTGTGTAGTTATAAAGGAGTTGAAATTATCGAGGGTCACTTAATGCCAGACCATGTACATATGTTAGTCAGTATTCCACCAAGGATAAGTGTTTCTAGTTTCATGGGTTATTTAAAAGGAAAAAGTTCACTCATGATGTTTGACAAACACGCCAATCTCAAGTACAAGTTTGGGAATCGGCATTTCTGGACGGAAGGTTATTATGTGAGTACGGTGGGACTCAATGAAGCCACAATTAAGAAATATATCCAAGAACAGGAAAAGCATGATATAGCAATAGATAAATTGAGTGTAAAAGAATATGAGGATCCCTTTAGGGATAGTGGTAAGTAATACTAAAGCCTCTTTAAGAGGCAAGTGACGAGTCAAGAGCAATGAGGCTTGAACAACGTGAAAGCCAGCGTCTTTAGGCGCTGGCTGGTAATTTGGGCTTATAGCCCTGGTTCAAACCACCCGTTAGACGGGTGGTCATGATTTTCTAGACTTTTTGGCTACTTGTTAAATTGGTTTATATTCGATAGTTTAACAATTACTATACAAAGCTTAAAATATTAGAATTGTCAAAACAATCTGTCTAGGCTTGATTTTATGGCTTATTTACTATAAAATGAGAAGGAAAAACGTCAAACTTTTATATTGCAAATAGGAGAAAACATGACAAAAACATTAAAACGTCCTGAGGTTTTATCACCTGCAGGGACTTTAGAGAAACTAAAAGTAGCTGTTCAGTATGGAGCAGATGCTGTCTTTATCGGCGGTCAGGCCTACGGTCTTCGCAGCCGTGCCGGAAACTTTACCTTTGAACAGATGGAAGAAGGCGTCCAGTTTGCGGCCAAGTATGGGGCTAAGGTCTATGTAGCTGCCAACATGGTTATGCACGAAGGAAATGAAAAGGGAGCAGGTGAGTGGTTCCGTAAGCTGCGTGATATCGGGATTGCTGCAGTTATCGTGTCTGACCCAGCCTTGATTATGATTGCAGCGACTGAAGCACCGGGTCTTGAAATTCACCTCTCTACTCAAGCCAGCGCCACTAACTATGAAACTCTTGAGTTCTGGAAAGAATTGGGCTTGACGCGTGTCGTTTTGGCGCGTGAGGTTTCAATGGAAGAATTAGCTGAAATCCGCAAACGCACAGACGTTGAGATTGAAGCCTTTGTCCATGGAGCTATGTGTATTTCTTACTCTGGTCGTTGTACGCTTTCAAACCACATGAGTATGCGTGATGCTAACCGTGGTGGTTGCTCTCAGTCTTGCCGTTGGAAGTATGATCTTTATGATATGCCATTTGGGAAAGAACGTAAGAGCCTTAAGGGAGAGATTCCAGAAGAATTTTCAATGTCAGCCGTTGACATGTCTATGATTGACCATATCCCAGATATGATTGAAAATGGTGTGGACAGTCTGAAGATTGAAGGACGTATGAAGTCAATTCACTATGTTTCAACTGTAACCAACTGCTATAAGGCAGCTGTTGATGCTTATCTAGAAAGTCCAGAGAAGTTTGAAGCTATTAAGCAGGATTTGATTGATGAGATGTGGAAGGTTGCCCAACGTGAATTAGCAACAGGCTTCTACTATGGTACACCATCTGAAAATGAGCAGTTATTTGGTGCTCGCCGTAAAATCCCTGAATACAAGTTTGTCGCTGAAGTGGTTTCTTATGATGATGCGACACAAACAGCAACTATTCGTCAACGGAATGTCATTAACGAAGGAGACCAAGTAGAGTTTTACGGCCCAGGTTTCCGTCATTTTGAAACGTATATCGAAGATTTACATGATGCCAAAGGCAATAAAATCGACCGCGCTCCAAATCCTATGGAACTCTTGACAATCAAGGTTCCACAACCTGTTCAAGCAGGAGACATGGTTCGCGCTCTCAAAGAGGGTCTCATCAATCTTTATAAGGAAGATGGAACTAGCGTCACAGTTCGTGCTTAATAAGCAAGCAGGAGACGAAAGCTTTCTAGTTGCTTTCCCTTTAATCCTACTTACTAAAGAGCATTAGGTTAAAGAAAATATATCAAATTCCATCCGAGATTTCATCTCGGATTTTTGGCTCTTTGTCAACTGTAGTGGGTTGAAGAAAAGCTAAGCTCGAGAAAGGACAAATTTCGTCCTTTCTTTTTTGATATTCAGAGCGATAAAAATCCGTTTTTTGAAGTTTTCAAAGTTCCGAAAACCAAAGGCATTGCGTTTGATAAGTTTGATGAGATTATTGGTTGCTTCTAATTTGGCATTAGAATAGGGTAACTGAAGGGCATTGACGATTTTCTCTTTGTCCTTTAGAAAGGTTTTAAAGACAGTCTTAAAAAGAGGATGAACTTTCTTTAGATTTTCCTCAATGAGTCCGAAAAATTTCTCCGGTTCCTTATTCTGAAAGTGAAAAAGCAAGAGTTGATAGAGATGATAGTGGTGTTTCAAGTCTTCTGAATAGCTCAAAAGCTTGTCAATAATCTCTTTATTGGTTAAGTGCATGCGAAAAGTAGGGCGATAAAATCGCTTATCACTCAGTTTACGGCTATCCTGTTGAATGAGTTTCCAGTAGCGCTTGATAGCCTTATATTCATGAGATTTTCGCTCAAATTGCTTCATGATTTGGACACGAACACGACTCATAGCACGACTAAGATGTTGTACAATGTGGAAGCGATCTAGAACGATTTTGGCATACGGAAAAAGATGTTTAGCCAAGTCATAGTAAGGACTAAACATATCCATAGTAATGATTTTCACCTGACAACGAACAGAGCGATTGTAGCGCAGAAAATGATTTCTTATGATAGTTTGTGTTCTACCCTCAAGAACAGTGATAATATTGAGCTTATCAAAATCTTGAGCAATGAAACTCATCTTTCCCTTAGTGAAGGCATATTCGTCCCAGGACATAATCTCAGGGAGGTAAGAAAAATCAGACTTAAAACAGAATTCATTGAGCTTGCGAATAACAGTTGAAGTTGAAATAGACAGCTGATGTGCAATATCGGTCATAGAAGTCTTCTCAATTAGCTTCTGGGCAATCTTTTGGTTGATGATACGAGGGATTTGGTGATTCTTCTTGACGAGAGAAGTCTCAGCTACCATCATTTTCGAGCACTGATAGCACTTGAATCGACGCTTTCTAAGGAGAATTCTAGTAGGCATACCAGTCGTTTCAAGGTAAGGAACCTTAGACGGTTTTTGAAAGTCATATTTCTTCATTAGACTTCCGCAATCAGGACAATATGAAGTCTCATAATCCAATTTAGCGATGATTTCTTTATGTGTGTCCCTATTAATAACATCCATAATTTGGATATTGGGGTCTTTAATATCGAGTAGTTTTGTGATAAAATGTAATTGTTCCATAGGATTCTTTCTAATGATGGTTTGGTTGCTTTTCATTATAGATCTTATGGGACTTTTTTTCTACAACAAAATAGGCTCCATAATATCCATAGGGGATTTACCCACTACAAATATTATAGAGCCGGATTTTTTCATTATTTTTCAGAAAGACCTATATAATGGTCGGATTTATTACAAGTTTTTTCCGATTTTTTCTATATAGTAAGCTCAAAAATAGTAAAATTATAAATAATTTCCATTAAACGCTTTCAATGTTGGTAAAAAGTTGACAAATCCAATTTTTAGGACTAAACTAAGTAAGTAAATTTTAATTAAAAGGAGAATTCGTCATGAATTTAACATTTTTCGGTCTATGTCTTGCCTGTATGGGTGTGTCTCTTGGTGAGGGGTTGTTGATGAATGGTTTGTTGAAATCAGTAGCTCGCCAACCAGATATTATCGCTGAGTTTCGTAGTCTGATGTTTTTGGGGGTTGCCTTTATTGAAGGAACTTTCTTCGTAACTCTTGTCTTCTCATTTATTATTAAATAACGAAATATAAATTGGAGAAGGGAGAATGTTAGATGGAAGAAAGTATCAATCCAACCATCAATATTGGTCCTGTTACCTTTGATTTAACTTTGACAGCCTTGACTTTGCTGTCTGTGTTTCTGATTTTTGCATTTATCTATTGGGCAAGTCGTAATATGACGTTGAGACCCAAAGGTAAACAAAATGTACTAGAGTATCTCTATGATTTTGTAATTGGATTTACAGAACCTAACCTTGGTTCCCACTACATGAAAGATTACTCACTCTTTTACTTATGCTTATTTCTTTTTATGGTCATCGCCAATAATCTTGGTTTGATGGCTAAACTTCAAACAACAGATGGAACAAACCTTTGGACATCGCCAACTGCAAATCTTTCATTTGACCTTGTCTTGTCTTTCTGTATTATTGTGATGGCGCACATTGAGGGGATTCGTCGTCGTGGGATTAAACAATACCTAAAAGGTTTTGTGACTCCTGCATTTATGACACCGATGAATCTACTTGAAGAAGTCACGAATTTCCTTTCTCTTGCTTTGCGGATTTTTGGGAATATCTTTGCAGGTGAAGTAATGACAAGCTTGCTTCTTTTACTTTCACATCAGGCTATTTTTTGGTATCCAATCGCATTTGGGACAAACTTAGTTTGGACTGCATTTTCCGTGTTCATTTCTTGTGTACAGGCCTATGTCTTTACACTATTATCCTCTATGTACCTAGGAAATAAAATTAATGATGAAGAGTAGAAAGGAGTAACTGATGCACGTAACAGTAGGTGAATTAATTGGTAATTTTATTTTAATCGCTGGCTCTTTTATCCTTTTGCTAGTCTTGATTAAAAAATTTGCATGGTCTAATATTACAGGCATTTTCGAAGAAAGAGCTGAAAAAATTGCTTCAGATATTGACAGAGCTGAAGAAGCACGTCAAAAAGCGGAAGTATTGGCTCAAAAACGCGAAGATGAATTGGCTGGTAGCCGTAAAGAAGCTAAGACAATCATTGAGAATGCGAAAGAAACAGCTGAGAAAAGTAAGGCTAGTATTTTAGCAGATGCTAAACTAGAAGCAGGACGCTTAAAAGAAAAAGCAAACCAAGAAATTGCTCAAAACAAAGCTGAAGCTTTACAAAGCGTTAAGGGTGAGGTAGCAGATTTGACAATCAGCTTAGCTGGTAAAATCATCTCACAAAACCTTGACGGTCATGCCCATAAAGAACTCATTGATCAGTATATCGATCAGCTAGGAGAAGCTTAATGGACAAGAAAACAGTAAAGGTAATTGAAAAATACAGCATGCCTTTTGTCCAATTGGTACTTGAAAAAGGAGAAGAAGACCGAATCTTTTCAGACTTGACTCAAATCAAGCAAGTTGCTGAAGAAACAGGTTTACCTTCTTTTTTAAAAAAAGTGGCAGTAGACGAGTCTGACAAGGAAAAAACGATTGCTTTCTTCCAAGACTCAGTGTCACCTTTATTGCAAAACTTGATTCAGGTTATGGCTTACAATCACAGAGCAAATCTTTTTTATGATGTGCTTGTAGATTGTTTGAATCGACTTGAAAAAGAAACAAATCGATTTGAAGTGACGATTACGTCTGCTCATCCTCTAACTGATGAACAGAAGAGTCGCTTGCTCCCTTTGATTGAGAAAAAAATGTCTCTTAAAGTAAGGAGTGTAAAAGAACAAATCGATGAAAGTCTCATTGGTGGTTTTGTCATTTTTGCCAATCACAAGACAATTGATGTGAGTATTAAACAACAACTTAAAGTTGTTAAAGAAAATTTGAAATAGAAAGTGGTGTTCTTTTGGCAATTAACGCACAAGAAATCAGCGCTTTAATTAAGCAACAAATTGAAAATTTCAAACCCAATTTTGATGTGACTGAAACAGGTGTTGTAACCTATATCGGGGACGGTATCGCGCGTGCTCACGGCCTTGAAAATGCCATGAGTGGAGAGTTGTTGATTTTTGAAAACGGCTCTTATGGTATGGCTCAAAACTTGGAGTCAACAGACGTCGGTATTATCATCCTAGGTGACTTTACAGATATCCGTGAAGGCGATACAATCCGCCGTACAGGTAAAATCATGGAAGTCCCTGTAGGTGAAAGTCTGATTGGTCGTGTTGTGGACCCACTTGGTCGTCCGGTTGACGGTCTTGGAGAAATCCACACTGATAAAACTCGTCCAGTAGAAGCGCCAGCTCCTGGTGTTATGCAACGTAAGTCTGTATCAGAACCATTGCAAACTGGTTTGAAAGCTATTGACGCCCTTGTACCGATTGGTCGTGGTCAACGTGAGTTGATTATCGGTGACCGTCAGACAGGGAAAACAACTATTGCGATTGACACAATCTTGAACCAAAAAGGTCAAGATATGATCTGTATCTATGTCGCGATTGGACAGAAAGAATCAACCGTTCGTACGCAAGTAGAAACACTTCGTCAATACGGTGCCTTGGACTACACAATCGTTGTGACTGCTTCTGCTTCACAACCATCTCCATTGCTCTTCTTAGCTCCTTATGCTGGGGTTGCCATGGCGGAAGAATTTATGTACCAAGGGAAGCATGTTTTGATTGTTTATGATGATTTATCAAAACAAGCGGTAGCTTATCGTGAACTGTCACTCTTGCTTCGTCGTCCTCCAGGTCGTGAAGCCTTCCCAGGGGATGTTTTCTATCTTCACAGCCGTTTGCTTGAGCGCTCAGCTAAAGTTTCTGATGAACTTGGTGGTGGATCAATTACAGCCCTACCATTTATCGAGACACAAGCAGGAGATATCTCTGCCTATATCGCAACTAACGTGATTTCTATCACTGACGGACAAATCTTCCTTGGCGATGGTCTCTTCAATGCAGGTATTCGTCCAGCCATCGATGCGGGTTCATCTGTATCTCGTGTAGGTGGTTCTGCACAAATCAAAGCCATGAAGAAGGTTGCTGGTACACTTCGTATTGATCTTGCTTCATACCGTGAGTTGGAAGCCTTCACTAAGTTTGGTTCTGACTTGGATGCAGCAACACAGGCTAAGTTGAACCGTGGACGTCGTACAGTTGAGGTCTTGAAACAACCTGTTCATAAACCATTACCTGTTGAGAAACAAGTAACCATTCTCTATGCTTTGACACATGGTTTCTTGGATACTGTTCCAGTAGATGATATTGTTCGTTTCGAGGAAGAGTTCCATGCCTTCTTTGACGCTCAACATCCAGAGATTTTGGAAACCATTCGTGATACAAAAGACTTGCCAGAAGAAGCAGTCTTGGATGCTGCGATTACAGAGTTTCTCAATCAATCCAGCTTCCAATAAGAATAGAGGTGTCAGATGGCAGTATCTCTAAATGATATTAAAACAAAAATCGCCTCAACAAAAAATACGAGTCAAATCACTAATGCCATGCAAATGGTATCAGCTGCTAAGCTTGGCCGCTCTGAAGAAGCTGCTCGCAACTTTCAAGTTTACGCTCAGAAGGTTCGCAAACTTTTGACAGATATTCTTCATGGTAATGGAGCTGGTGGTTCAACCAATCCGATGTTGATTAGCCGTCCTGTCAAGAAGACAGGCTATATCGTCATCACTTCAGACCGTGGTTTAGTTGGAGGGTATAATTCTTCTATTCTGAAAGCCGTTATGGAGTTGAAGGAAGAATACCATCCAGACGGTAAAGGTTTTGAAATGATCTGTATCGGTGGAATGGGAGCTGATTTCTTTAAGGCTCGTGGTATTCAACCACTTTATGAATTACGTGGCTTGGCGGATCAACCTAGCTTTGATGAAGTTCGTAAGATTATTTCAAAAACTGTTGAAATGTATCAAAATGAACTTTTTGATGAGCTCTATGTCTGCTACAACCACCATGTCAACACACTAACCAGTCAAATGCGTGTGGAACAAATGCTTCCGATTGTTGACTTGGATCCAAATGAAGCGGATGAAGACTACAGCTTGACTTTTGAATTGGAGACAGGCCGAGAAGAAATTTTGGAGCAGTTGTTGCCTCAGTTTGCAGAAAGTATGATTTACGGAGCTATTATCGATGCCAAGACAGCTGAAAATGCTGCCGGTATGACAGCCATGCAAACAGCGACAGATAATGCCAAGAAAGTCATTAATGATTTGACAATTCAGTATAACCGTGCCAGACAGGCGGCGATTACACAAGAAATTACAGAAATTGTAGCAGGAGCTAGTGCCTTAGAATAGGCACTAGTCCAGCTCGTATGAAAATGAACTTAGGACCTAGTTGAGCTAGGAACCGACAGTATCTTATATAGAATAGGAGAAGGAGATGAGTTCAGGTAAAATTGCTCAGGTTATCGGTCCCGTTGTAGACGTCTTGTTTGCAGCAGGGGAAAAACTTCCTGAGATTAACAATGCACTTGTCGTCTACAAAAATGACGAAAGAAAAACAAAAATCGTCCTTGAAGTAGCCTTGGAGTTGGGAGATGGTATGGTCCGTACTATCGCCATGGAATCAACAGATGGGTTGACTCGTGGAATGGAAGTATTGGACACAGGTCGTCCAATCTCTGTACCAGTAGGTAAAGAAACTTTGGGACGTGTCTTCAATGTTTTGGGAGATACCATTGACTTGGAAGCTCCTTTTACAGAAGATGTAGAGCGTCAGCCAATTCATAAAAAAGCTCCAACTTTTGATGAGTTGTCTACCTCTTCTGAAATCCTTGAAACAGGGATTAAGGTTATCGACCTTCTTGCCCCTTACCTTAAAGGTGGTAAGGTTGGACTTTTCGGTGGTGCCGGAGTTGGTAAAACCGTCTTGATTCAAGAATTGATTCACAACATTGCCCAAGAACACGGTGGTATTTCAGTATTTACTGGTGTTGGGGAACGTACTCGTGAGGGGAACGATCTTTACTGGGAAATGAAAGAATCAGGTGTAATCGAGAAAACAGCCATGGTATTTGGTCAGATGAATGAGCCACCAGGAGCACGTATGCGTGTTGCCCTTACTGGTTTGACAATCGCTGAATACTTCCGTGATGTAGAAGGCCAAGACGTGCTTCTCTTTATCGATAATATCTTCCGTTTCACTCAGGCTGGTTCAGAAGTATCTGCCCTTTTGGGTCGTATGCCATCAGCCGTTGGTTATCAACCAACCCTTGCTACGGAAATGGGTCAATTGCAAGAACGTATTACATCAACCAAGAAGGGTTCTGTAACCTCTATCCAAGCTATCTATGTGCCAGCGGATGACTATACTGACCCAGCGCCAGCAACAGCCTTCGCTCACTTGGATTCTACAACAAACTTGGAACGTAAGTTGGTACAATTGGGTATTTATCCAGCCGTTGATCCACTTGCTTCAAGCTCACGTGCCTTGGCACCTGAAATCGTTGGAGAAGAGCACTATGCAGTTGCTGCTGAAGTAAAACGTGTCCTTCAACGTTACCATGAGTTGCAAGATATCATTGCTATCCTTGGTATGGATGAGCTTTCTGATGAAGAAAAGACCTTGGTTGCTCGTGCCCGTCGTATCCAGTTCTTCTTGTCACAAAACTTCAACGTTGCGGAACAATTTACTGGCCAGCCAGGTTCTTATGTTCCAGTTGCTGAAACTGTTCGTGGCTTTAAGGAAATCCTTGATGGTAAACATGACCACTTGCCAGAAGATGCCTTCCGTGGTGTAGGTTCTATCGAAGATGTGATTGCAAAAGCTGAAAAAATGGGATTTTAAGAGGTGATCTATGGCTCAGTTAACTGTCCAGATCGTGACACCAGATGGTCTCGTCTATGATCACCATGCCAGCTATGTATCGGTTCGAACTCTGGATGGTGAGATGGGGATCTTGCCACGACATGAAAATATGATTGCGGTTTTAGCAGTTGATGAAGTAAAGGTAAAACGTATTGATGATGAAGATCACGTGAACTGGATTGCAGTAAACGGAGGCGTTATTGAAATTGCCAATAATACCATCACAATCGTTGCGGATTCTGCAGAACGTGCTCGTGATATCGATATCAGTCGTGCAGAACGTGCCAAGCTTCGAGCAGAGCGTGAAATTGAAGAAGCACAAGACAAAAACTTGATTGATCAAGAACGTCGTGCGAAGATTGCACTGCAACGTGCCATTAACCGAATTAATGTCGGAAAAAGACTATAAGAAAAAAATGAACTTGAGTTATCAAGTTCATTTTTTATGTTTTCTTAAGGGGCAAAACTGATGCAGACAGCTTCTGGAACATGGAAGTCGTTGGAAAGTTCGGCTAGACGACCAGTTTCAGGATTGCGTTTAAAGATGGTTGCATTGTCAGAGTCTTGATGGACAGCAATGACAAATTCTTGGTCTGGTGTCAAATCAAAATCACGTGGAGTCTGACCATGTGTCGGAACGATTTCTAACAACTCTAAACTACCGTCCGCAAGGATTGTATATACTGCGATAGAATCATGACCACGGTTAGAAGCGTAGAGGTATTTACCATCTTTAGAGAGACGAATAGCAGCAGTACCATTAAAGCCTTCATAACCGTCTGGTAGAGTTGAAATGACTTGCATGCGTTCAAATTCGCCAACACCATCGTAGATTAGAACTTCAATAGTGCTATTGAGTTCACAAATGAGATAAGCGATTTTATAGTGGTTATGGAAAACGATATGGCGTGAGCCTGATCCTGGCTGGCTGTGATAGGTATAGAGTTTAGATAATTTCCCTTTTCGATCAAGGTCATAAGTGATGACTTGGTCAGTACCCAAATCACAGGTCACTAGATAGTGGTCAGGTGTTAAATCTGTATAGTGAACGTGGGGAGAAGCTTGATTTTCATGTGGACCTTGGCCACTGTGTTGATCCACATCACTAAGTAGAAGACTACCGTCTTTCTGACGTTTATAAACAAGGACCTGTCCTTTATGGTAGTTGGCTGCATAGACCAAATCACGCTTTTCATCAACAGCAACATAACAGTGGGGAGCTCCTTCTTCAACGACATGATTTAATAAAGTCCCGTCAGTTTGATAGGCTGCAATTCCTCCCTTATCGTCTTGACTACCAACAGTGTATAAATGTTGGTGCTGGTCAAAAGCAAGGTAGGTTGGACTTGGTTCAGGAGCAAAAAGTTCTAGATTTGCAAGTTGACCAGTGTCTGTATCAAAGTCTGCCTTGTAAATCCCCTGGGAAATTCGACGTGTATAAGTTCCAAAATAAACAGTTTCTTTCATAACTTTACCTCTATATAAAGATAAGACTATTATATCACAAAAATTGTAGTTGGAGGGACTCTATAACACATAATTAAACATAATAAAATATTGAATTTAACTTGTTTTTGTATTGATTTCCTTTTGAAAAGTGCTATAATAATCCTATACAAATT
>NZ_JAPVZI010000019.1:0-12694 GCF_041432315.1 Streptococcus sp. 27098_8_76
AAATATTATTCCTTTTACTCTATTTTTTATAAAGATACTTCAAGCTATTGTTCCAAGCCCCTTTTTGGCTTCAAAATTGAGTTTTTAAGCGTTTTTATGTTATTCAATTGAGAAATATTAAATTTCTGTTACATGGTTTTTACAGCAACTTCCCAAATTTTTTTATAAAAGTTTGATTTGTTTTTCAAGTTCAATTTATTAATCTAGTGATTATATATTGTTTTTTGAATACTCTGTTTTATACTCAATGAAAATCTAAGAAAGAACTAGGAAGCTAACCGCAGGTAGTTCAATGCACGGTTTTGAGGTTGTGGGTAGAACTAGCGAAGTCAGTAACATATATACGGCAAGGTAAAGCTGACGTGGTTTGAAGAGAGTTCCGAAGAGTATAAAATGAAATAAAAACCAAACAAATAAATTGGGGAATTTAAATTATAGCAAAATGAAATAGGAATGTAGCTACGAAAATTTGGAATTTAAATCAATTTATAAGAATGTTTTAGAGGCAGTATCGTCCTACTCCAGATTCAGTCCACTATATTTTATAACAATATTTTAGGTATTTTATTGTACTACTCCAGATTCAATTCGCTATAAAAAAACAGATTATTCCATCTGATACGGAAAAATCTGTCATTGTTCTACTGATTTATAAAAATTCCTTAAACTCCGCAACGGTCATGCCTAATTGCTCACTCGCAACCTCAGGTGTTAGAAGACCTTGGCGAACCATATCTAGGAAGGCAAAAAGTTTTCCTTCTTCCCTTCCTTCAACTTTCCCGCGCTCAAGTCCCTGTTCAACGCCTTCTGCTCGTCCTTGTTCAAGACCCTCTGCTCGTCCTCGTTCCAGTCCTTGTTCAATCCCCTCAGCTCGACCACGCTCAAGACCTTGCTCTAAACCTTTTTCGATTCCTTGTTCAATACCTTCTGCTCTAGCTGTTTCCAAGGCATAGTCCTGTGCCAACAATGCCTGTTCCTCGCGCATACGTAGTTGACTAAACATCTTTCTGTCCTCCTCGGACCAGCTCTTGTAGTCTAGCAGTTGGTCTGCCTGGCTAATGGCTCGCTCGGGTTGTTGGGTAAAGGGCTTGTTACCGAAAAACTCCAACCACGGTTTGCGAACCTTGTCTTTGCTGGTTTCTCTGTATTTTTTTAGTTCTTATTTATGATGCTCTTTCAATAATTCTTCAAACTCAGCCACGGTCATACCCAATTGCTCACTCGCAACCTCAGGTGTTAGAAGACCTTGGCGAACCATATCCAGGAAGGCAAAAAGTTTTCCACGCTCCAGTCCCTGTTCAATGCCTTCTTCTCGTCCTTGTTCACGACCCTCTGCACGACCGCGTTCAAGACCACGTTCTAAACCCTTTTCTTCAGCTTGTTCCAAGGCATAGTCCTGTGCTAACAAGGCTTGTTCTTCTCGCATACGTAGTTGACTAAACATCTTTCTGTCCTCCTCGGACCAGCTCTTGTAGTCCAGCAGTTGATCTGCTTGGCTGATCGCTCGCTCGGGTTGTTGAGTAAAGGGCTTGTTCCCGAAAAACTCCAACCAGGGCTTGCGAACCTCGTCTTTGCTGGTTTCTCTGTATTTTTTTAGTTCCAAGAATGCCATCTTGACCAGATGGTTTTCCTGTCCATTGTTTGTAATTGTTAAAACTTCACCTGTCGTGTCCTCTCGCATGCTGAAACTGTGAAAAGCCAAATCATCTGAGAAATAATTACTATCCACGATAGCGATAGCATATACTGGTGCAATATGTTTGTAACTCTGGTGTGTATCACCTTCTCGTTGGCGAATTTTTTCAAGATTTTGATTGACCTGACTACATAGGTAAGCCCACAGACGATTGATGAAAAAATTCTGATGATGAACCTGAATCTCAATGATAACCTGTGTCCCATTGTCCAACTCCGCCAAGACATCTATACTGGTATAGAAATCCTGGGCCGAGTACGGCAGGGAAGGCAAGACATGAATATTACTTCCCTCCAAAATGGTCACATTTTTTGCTGGCAAGTCCAGCATATCGCGGATAAATTGACAAGTGATTTCTGGATTGCTAAAGATTTTCTTAGCAACCAAATCATTAGTTGGGCTAATGCCCGGATGACGTACAGTCATATTTCTTCTCCTTTCATTATAGCACATTTTTAAATCTAGGTTTACTAGATTCTCTGGCTCTATCTATTTATTCGAAAAAAGAAAGGAAATTGGTAGCAAATTTAAAACAATTCTATTCTTCTTTATTTCATTCTCAAATTTCCAGCTACAATCTACTTCATACTCCTCTTAAGAAGCACAAGAATATTACCTGCAATTAAAGCATTATATATCCTGCAAAACAAAACGTGAGCAAATGGAAATATGAATTATAAATCCAGCAAAACTTGCTCTGATAGCCGTTTCAAATGCCTAGTTGGAATTATTAAAAGAAATGAAATAAATAATAAGAATCCTCATAGAACCCTATCAAACGACACACTCTAAGGATGACCGAAAATCAAAGGTGACTTTAGAAGTTAATCAATTAGGTAGTTGATATAGTGGATTGAAATAAGATATGAACAAACTGACTAGGGAAGTTAAATTAATTTCTAGAAATGTTTTAGCAACCACGACGTACTATTCCAGATTCAATCTACTATATTATATGATTTTATGTAGAGAGTCACCAAATTTTGTTAGATGTAAAGAAAATCCTTCATCAAGTGCTGACGAGAATGTAGTTTCAGACTAAAATACCATAATACATTGAAGCTGGAATAATACTCTAAGAATTCTAAACATTGCTAGAAATCGATTTGCCTTTTCCTAATCGGTTTATTCATATTTTATTTCAATCTACTACACTTGACAATATCATTCAAATCTACTGTAAACAAAAAGGACATTCTGATTAGCAGAACAGTCCTTTTTTCATATTTTATCATTGAAAGCAATTTTTTATACTATAAATCTAAGACTTTTTTGAATTTAGCAAGTTTCATAGCTAGACTCTGATTGCCCATAGACTAAAGTATATTCAAATGCTTCTTATCTGCTATCAGCTGTTTTACTCGATTCGCCATTAGTTGCGATGTTTCACAAACTTGTGCCTGTTCTCCAACATGATTGGTCTGAGGGAAAGCAAGGACTGGCGTCTTCAGTTTCAATGCAGTATCCATAGCGTCTTGCCAAACCATTCCTTGGCTAATATCTAGCACTGCTAGCGCAGTCTCTAATACATTGTCATACTTTATCGGATTAAAAGCACTTTGATAAAAGTGAACATTGGGATACTGGCCATAAGCTAGTAAACCATGACTCATCATAGTTGGGGCAAAAATATCGAAATCACACTCAGGCAAACTCTGAACCAGCTCGTCTAAACATTCTAATTCCTCAACAGTAGTAAAAACTACTAATCTCGGACGAAGTATTGAATGATTATATTCCGACAAGGCTAGGTTAAATAGATAAGTATTTAAAATCGTTGACCAATCTAAGCCATAGTAAAACCACCATAAACTCGTAAATCGGTTACGGCTCATCGTTCCCCATGGTTTCTCGCTACCGATATAATGTAACACTAAAGGTAATTGATTATCCACTAACCTTGTACGAGAAAGTCTATATTCACTTTTATCATAAACATCATATCCTACAAAAAAATTATAGGTATCATCAAGCGGTAACCATTCTTGACCAAAGGCCATAATCATAATAGACTGTTCACCATTTCTTACTTCTTGATAGTGTTCCTCAGATAAGTTTAACAACCAATCGCGAACATTTTCTCGTTTCCAGCGTTTGATATTAACAAGCATCACACCCGAGTTTAGTTCCCATTTAACATCCTTATTTGTTCTAGGATCCAGCTCACTATCATTAACCGCCGCTACATAATAACCGTCTAAATCATAGTCCAAAAGATGAACCACATTTCCTGTTACGATAAGATCACAATCTAGGTAAAGCGCTATATCCTCCTTAACATAGTCTGCAATGTAATAAATCAAAAATTTCGTAGCAGATATATGAGCACTGTTTTTGAGATTAAAATGCCTCATCGCTAACTCTTCCTCTGGTAAACGAATATTGACAATTTCCGAATCAAAGGGCTTCAACCATCCTTGAAGTGCAGAAAACCACTCTTGCGGAATATCCCCCTTATTAAACACATAAATTCTTAATCCACGTTGATGCGCGCATAAAGATTTAATGGTTACAATAGCTTGTTCACAATACGGCCTATCAAAGCATAAAATAATAGCTTTTTTAGCCAGTTGATTTTCCTGTAATTGATTCATCAATTCCCTTTCTATACTTTCTACACCCGATAAGAAGTAACATTTTTAGGTCAATCTATCATAGTGACTAATACCGTATGGATTTTGTCTACTCTTAAGCTTGAAGGCAATCACTTCGATACCAGCTTTTCAATGAGTTCAAGCATTTCTTGAGGATTCTCTTCCGAGACGATTTGGCTGTATGATTCTGTATCACGATTCGTTGTATCCCATGCTAAAATAGGAAGTTGTCTTGCTTTAGCTTTACTTATCACATCAAACATCTCACGATCAGCATTGATATCCAAATAGAAGTCCAATTGGGAAAGAACACTATCTACATTGTAAAGCGTGCAATTTGGATATAGTCTTACGTTGGTGTATCCCTGAAGAGCCATAATAGATCCCGCAAAATTGGTAGGCGCCAAAAGATGAAACTCTACGTCTGGACAATTCTTCACAAGAAATTCTAGATGGGGCATCTCTAATGTTATAGTCACAACCGCTGTACGAGCTCGTACCTTTTTCACCAGTCCTCTATAGCCTGACTCTAGGGAAAATTTCCTTAATAAGACATCCGACCACTCTAAACCATAGTAAAACCACCATTCTTCTCTCAGACGGTTGAGCGTAATTTGTTGCCAAGGTTTCTCACCTGTATAATGAATCATTTTTACAGAAGCTTCCAGTAACTCAGCATGTGGGTACCAGTCACTTTTTCCATAAAAATCAGCTATAGTGTCCATACCTACCATGAAATTGTAGATAGGTTCTAGTTCTTTCCAACGATTTTCAAAAAGACGATTCAAAATTCCCTGATCCCCATAATCTGTTTGATGGTATTGGTTGGTTAACTCAATCAGGTCTTGCGTGACATTTTCTGCTCTCCACATGTCATTGTTGATTAACAAAAAACCAGCATTAAAAATATGTGTATAAAAATCATCTCTAACTGCTGCTAAAGGGATATCTGTCAAGTCCAAGTCCCACAGCTCATCTATCGGTTTTCTTACGATAATATCCGAGTCTAAATACAGTGCACGAGACTCACTTACATACTTTGGAATAAAATACCTAAAGAAGGTAGCGTAAGAAAGTCCCTCAAAGGGTAGGCGATAATCTTTCAGAATACTACTGTCAATCTGAACGTTCACAATCTCACTGTTCACAGTCTCTAGTCTTTTTTCCATCAATTGGAACCATTCTCTCGGAAGGTCATCATTGAAAACATAAAACTTAAGATTATCATGGTGAACACATAGGGATTTTATCGTAGTCTCAACTTTATTCATATAAGCATTATCTGCACCTAAGACAATCGCTTTTTTCTCTTCTCTCATTCTCTATCTCATTTCTTTTTTATTCCCATCATATTTTTGGTAGCTCACTTCCCATTATGACGGCAAAGCGTTTAGGTAAGGCGATTTTTTACACCACGACACGGAGTTTGGCAAATCGATTCTATTTGCCAAACGTAGTTAGTAAAGCAGTTAGCTAGGCCACTCACTACCAGTTACGACGGAAAGTTTTACGAATCGATACCATTCGTGGACTTTGCCTAGTGAAGCGTTTAGGTAAGCCGCCATAGCAGTTTACAATTTTTACATTACGACACGAAGAGGCGAAAACGATTATTTTTCGCCGATGAGTTAGTAAGGCAGTTAGCTAGACCACTCACTACCAGTTACGACGTAAAGTTTTACGAATCGATATTATTCGTAAAACTTTACTAGTGGAGCGCCTAGCCAAGTTCCATAGAAACTTGGCGTTAGTTACTTAGATTGTTACACAATCAAGTAACTTTGGCGATCTACATTTTTTCCTCCAACTCTACGTCTGGATACTTATCCGCAAACCAGCGAAGGGCAAAGTCGTTCTCAAAGAGGAAGACTGGTTGGTCAAAACGGTCTTTGGCTAAAATATTTCGACTTGATGACATCCGTTCATCCAAGTCCTCTGGTTTAATCCAACGAACAGTCTTTTTACCCATTGGACTCATGACCACTTCAGCATTATACTCGCCTTCCATACGGTGTTTGAAGACTTCAAACTGAAGTTGACCAACAGCACCCAGCATGTACTCACCTGTTTGGTAATTCTTATAGAGCTGAATCGCCCCCTCTTGCACCAATTGCTCGATTCCCTTGTGGAAAGATTTTTGTTTCATGACGTTTTTAGCAGAAACTTTCATGAAAATCTCAGGAGTAAAGGTTGGCAGGGGTTCAAATTCAAACTTGTTTTTTCCAACCGTCAAGGTATCTCCAACCTGATAAGTACCTGTATCGTAAACCCCGATAATATCACCTGCTACGGCATTGGTCACATTCTCACGACTTTCCGCCATAAACTGAGTCACATTCGAAAGTTTAGCCCCTTTACCAGTACGAGGTAGGTTGACACTCATGCCACGCTCAAATTCACCCGATACGATACGGACAAAGGCAATACGGTCACGGTGACGAGGGTCCATGTTGGCTTGGATTTTAAAGACAAATCCTGAGAAATCCTTGTCATAAGGATCCACAATTTCGCCATCTGTTTTCTTGTGTCCATGTGGTTCTGGAGCAAACTTGAGGAAAGTTTCAAGGAAGGTCTGCACACCAAAGTTTGTCAAAGCTGAACCGAAGAAGACAGGTGTTAATTCTCCAGCCAGAATAGCTTCCTCTGAAAACTCATTTCCAGCTTCATTTAAAAGTTCAATATCATCCTTGACTTGCTCGTAGAAAGGATTGCTACCAAAAAGCTTATCCCCATCTTCAAGACTAGCAAAACGTTCATCCCCTTTATATAGCTCCAAGCGTTGATTATAAAGGTCATACAAGCCTTCAAAGGCTTTCCCCATCCCGATTGGCCAGTTCATCGGATAACTCGCAATGCCCAAGACTTCTTCCAACTCTTGCAAGAGGTCTAGTGGCTCACGTCCATCACGGTCCAACTTGTTCATAAAGGTAAAGACTGGAATACCACGGTGTTTGACAACTTCAAACAATTTCTTAGTTTGGGCCTCGATACCCTTGGCAGAGTCCACGACCATGACCGCAGCATCCACCGCCATCAAGGTCCGATAGGTATCTTCTGAGAAATCCTCGTGTCCTGGTGTGTCAAGGATATTCACGCGCTTACCATCGTAGTCAAACTGCATCACAGATGAAGTAACGGAAATCCCACGTTGCTTCTCGATATCCATCCAGTCAGACTTGGCAAAAGTCCCTGTTTTCTTCCCTTTTACCGTACCAGCCTCACGAATCTCGCCCCCAAAGTAGAGCAGTTGCTCAGTGATGGTTGTCTTCCCCGCGTCCGGGTGGGAGATAATGGCAAAGGTACGACGTTTCTTAATTTCTTCTTGAATATTCATAAGTTCTCTTTCTTTGATTCTCTATTTTTCTTGTTTCAATAGCTAAGAATGATTTCTACATTGGATTTTACCATTCCTTTCAACACTCCATTATATCGGATTTTAGCATTTTTTTCAATTTCTATTTTATGTCAGACTATACTTGAACAAAAGCTATTCCTTGTAGTCAAATAGATAGAAAACCGTGACAATTCTAGCAAAAATGATATAATAAAAGAAAAAGGAGAAGCAATCATGTTCAAGGAATTTGGTGTAACTAATTTAGAAGTGACAAAAGATGATATTTACAAGAATCCAAGCAACCCTATTTTACGCATGTATGATGACGATGAATTAATTGGAACCTTTAGCATTCTAACTGGAGAAGTATTGGAAAATTTGGACTTGGCAGACTATGACATTCGTTTTGCTCAAAAGCAAATTGAGTTGAACCGCGATAACTATCTTGAAACATGGAAGGATTACGTAGGATTATTACATGCCTAAATATTCTTTCCTAAAGTATGGTATTGAAATTCGTCCTAACGAACATAACCATAAAGGTCAAAAAGCGCATATCCACTTTTATATCCACGGAGAAGAGGTCGGCTCAATGTTTCTGAACGGTGAACTGAGAGATGGTAAATTAAAAGCAAAAGACTTAAAAATAATAAGACAATATGTCTTAGAGAACGCAGATGAACTTCAGGCTTTGTGGAATGAATACCAAAAAAGTGCATATTAAAATCAAAGAATTTTAGTTTGCTGATAGCCAAAAATTATTTAGCAGTTTTAATGCCAACTGTTGAGCTAATATCCAACTTATCCAAGTACTAACCATCCTATTCCCCTTGCAATTTTTAAAATAAATGTTACAATGAATATAGAAAAAGGTGTTGCGTCAACAACACCCTACAGAGCCGTTTAAGACGGTGGCTGTAATTACATAACTAAAAAATAGCTCGTTAACTCGCCAAAGTTAGGACGGCTATTTTTTTGTCTCTTTTAAAAACCTCTTTCTCGACTTGCCAGATGTCTTTTTTCATCTTTCCCTCCCTTATTTATAGGAAAATATGGTAAAATAGAACAGACTAAAAATCATCATTTCACGAAAGGATGCAAGATGAAAATTACGCAAGAAGAGGTAACACACGTTGCCAATCTTTCAAAATTAAGATTCTCTGAAGAAGAAACTGCTGCCTTTGCGACTACCTTGTCTAAGATTGTTGACATGGTTGAATTGCTGGGCGAAGTCGACACAACTGGTGTCGCACCTACTACAACCATGGCTGACCGCAAGACCGTACTCCGCCCTGATGTGGCCGAAGAAGGAACAGACCGCGACCGCTTGTTTAAAAACGTACCTGAAAAAGACAACTACTATATCAAGGTACCAGCTATCCTAGACGATGGAGGAGATTCCTAATGACTTTCAACAATAAAACCATTGAAGACCTGCACAATCTCCTTGTTTCTAAGGAAATTTCAGCAACAGAATTGACACAAGCTACGCTTGAAGATATCAAGTCTCGCGAGACAGCTATTAACGCTTTTGTTACCATCGCTGAGGAGCAAGCCCTTGCTCAAGCTAAAGCTATTGATGAAGCTGGAATTGATGCTGATAATGTCCTTTCAGGAATTCCACTTGCTGTTAAGGATAATATCTCTACAGACGGTATTCTCACAACTGCTGCCTCAAAAATGCTCTACAATTATGAGCCTATCTTTGATGCAACAGCCGTTGCCAATGCAAAAGCCAAGGGTATGATTGTTGTTGGAAAAACCAACATGGACGAATTTGCCATGGGTGGATCAGGTGAAACTTCTTACTACGGTGCGACTAAAAATGCTTGGGACCAGACCAAGGTTCCTGGTGGTTCATCAAGTGGTTCTGCTGCAGCTGTAGCCTCAGGACAAGTCCGCTTGTCACTAGGTTCTGATACGGGTGGTTCTATCCGCCAACCTGCTGCCTTCAACGGGATCGTTGGTCTTAAACCAACCTACGGAACAGTTTCACGTTTCGGTCTCATTGCCTTTGGTAGCTCATTAGACCAGATTGGACCTTTTGCTCCTACTGTTAAGGAAAATGCCCTCTTGCTCAACGCTATTGCCAGCGAAGATGCTAAAGACTCTACTTCTGCTCCTGTCCGCATTGCCGACTTTACTTCAAAAATCGGTCAAGATATCAAGGGAATGAAAATTGCTTTACCTAAGGAATACCTTGGGGAAGGAATTGACCCAGAGGTTAAGGAAACTATTCTGAATGCCGCTAAACACTTTGAAAAACTTGGTGCTATCGTTGAAGAAGTCAGCCTTCCTCACTCTAAATACGGTGTTGCTGTATACTACATCATCGCTTCATCAGAAGCTTCATCAAACTTGCAACGTTTTGACGGTATCCGTTACGGCTACCGCGCAGAAGATGCAACCAACCTTGATGAAATCTATGTAAACAGCCGTAGCCAAGGTTTCGGTGAAGAAGTGAAACGTCGTATCATGCTTGGTACATTCAGCCTTTCATCAGGTTACTACGATGCCTACTACAAGAAAGCTGGACAGGTCCGTACCCTCATCATCCAAGATTTCGAAAAAGTCTTTGCGGATTATGACTTGATTTTGGGACCAACTGCTCCTAGTGTTGCCTATGACTTGGATTCACTCAACCATGACCCGGTTGCCATGTACTTGGCTGACCTCTTGACCATCCCAGTCAACTTAGCTGGTCTCCCAGGAATTTCGATTCCAGCTGGATTCTCTCAAGGTCTACCTGTCGGTCTGCAATTGATTGGTCCTAAGTACTCTGAGGAAACCATTTACCAAGTTGCTGCTGCCTTTGAAGCAACAACAGACTACCACAAACAACAACCCGTGATTTTTGGAGGTGACAACTAATGAACTTTGAAACAGTCATCGGACTTGAAGTCCACGTAGAGCTCAACACCAATTCAAAAATCTTCTCACCTACTTCTGCCCACTTTGGAAATGATCAAAATGCCAACACCAATGTGATTGACTGGTCTTTCCCAGGAGTTCTGCCAGTTCTCAATAAAGGTGTTGTTGATGCCGGTATCAAGGCTGCTCTTGCCCTCAACATGGACATCCACAAAAAGATGCACTTTGACCGCAAGAACTACTTCTATCCTGATAATCCAAAAGCCTACCAAATTTCTCAGTTTGATGAGCCAATCGGTTATAACGGTTGGATTGAAGTCGAGCTAGAAGACGGTACGACCAAGAAAATCGGTATCGAGCGCGCTCACCTAGAAGAAGATGCTGGTAAAAACACCCACGGTACAGACGGCTACTCTTACGTTGACCTCAACCGCCAAGGGGTGCCATTGATTGAGATTGTATCTGAAGCAGACATGCGTTCTCCTGAAGAAGCCTATGCTTACCTAACAGCCCTCAAGGAAGTTATCCAGTACGCTGGTATTTCTGACGTCAAGATGGAAGAAGGTTCTATGCGTGTGGATGCCAACATTTCCCTTCGTCCTTATGGTCAAGAGAAATTCGGTACCAAGACAGAGTTGAAGAACCTCAACTCCTTCTCAAACGTTCGCAAAGGTCTTGAATACGAAGTCCAACGTCAAGCTGAAATCCTTCGATCAGGCGGTCAAATCCGTCAAGAAACACGCCGTTACGATGAAGCTAACAAAGCAACCATCCTCATGCGTGTCAAGGAAGGGGCTGCAGACTACCGCTACTTCCCAGAACCAGACCTACCACTCTTTGAAATCTCAGACGAGTGGATTGAGGAAATGCGTACAGAGTTACCAGAGTTTCCAAAAGAACGCCGTGCTCGCTACGTCTCTGACCTTGGTTTGTCAGACTACGATGCTAGCCAGTTGACGGCGAACAAAGTCACTTCTGATTTCTTTGAAAAAGCTGTGGCTCTTGGTGGCGATGCCAAACAAGTCTCTAACTGGCTCCAAGGCGAAGTCGCTCAGTTCTTGAACGCTGAAGGAAAAACACTAGAACAAATCGAATTGACACCAGAAAACTTGGTTGAAATGATTGCCATCATCGAAGACGGCACAATCTCTTCTAAGATTGCCAAGAAAGTCTTTGTCCATCTAGCTAAAAATGGCGGTGGAGCGCGTGAATACGTGGAGAAAGCAGGTATGGTCCAAATCTCAGATCCAGCTGTCTTGATTCCAATTATCCACCAAGTCTTTGCTGATAACGAAGCCGCAGTTACCGACTTCAAGTCAGGCAAACGTAACGCAGATAAGGCCTTCACAGGATTCCTTATGAAAGCAACCAAAGGCCAAGCCAACCCACAAGTCGCCCTTAAACTCCTTGCCCAGGAATTGGCGAAGTTGAAAGAAGATTAAAAAAATAATCTCCAGATTAGGAACTATCAGTGAGTTCTCTAGTCTGGAGATTTTTCAATATACCTCGTTATTGGGGTTTACCTTACTTACATATCCTACTTCAAAAAGCCCTTCCCCTAAGAATAGAGGAAAGGCTTTTCTTGATTATCATAAACCTCAGAATGATAGATAAGCGACTTATTACGCTTTATACCATTTCTTACTCCTTATCATCTTTACGACGTCTTAAAACTAAACCTAAGCCAGTTATTGCTGCTAGAGCTCCAAGAAGGAGAGATGAAGTTGATGATTGAGTACCTGTATTCGGAAGTTCCCGTTTACCATCTACAAATGTTGATTCATTTGAATTCGTTATTTGAGTTGATTTGTCTGATGTCGCTGTTACATCTGAATGATCTGGGGTATCTGATTGTCCAGGAACATCTGGATGATTTGGCTTATCTGATTGTCCAGGCACTTCTGAATGAGAAGGAGTTCCATCATGACTTGGAGTAATCACTTTCTTAAAGATATGGGTTGTTACATTTCCAACTAAAATAGTCTTGACATATTCATAGCCAGTAAATGTTCCCTTATCTTTTGTACCATCTTCTTGAGGTTTTAGAACATTACCTTCAGTATCTTTCCAAACTGTTGATTTACTTTCTTCATTACTTGGAGTTGAAGGTGTTGGTGAATATGGTGTTGAAGAAGATTTCTTAGTATATACATGGATTGTATTTCCATCTTTATCTTTCTTAGTTTCTTTGAAGATGTA
>NZ_JAPVZI010000020.1:0-11761 GCF_041432315.1 Streptococcus sp. 27098_8_76
TTAGGTATAGTAAGAGGGTAGCCCCAAAATGGGACACCCTTATTATTTATAGATTGCTAATAGCCGATTCAAAGATTGAGACGGCTTTTTTTGCTCCCTCTTTGGTAGCATGGACATAAGTGTTTAAAGTCATAGAGATATTAGAGTGACCTAATCTGTATTGCAAGTCTTTAGCCTCTATGCCAGCGTATAGCATGATTGTAGCGTGAGTGTGTCGGAAACCGTGGAAACTAATATCGGGAACACCAGCGCCTTTGAAGTGACTTTGTAGTCTCTTTCTTAATAAGCAAGCGTAGGCGTATTTTGTGGTAAAAGGGGTAAATACAATACCCTCAGACCGTCCAAGTTGCCATGACTGGACTTGTTGACGTTTTTTATACTGCTTGAGTAGGGAAACTGTAGCTTTATCAATATCAATTTCTCTTAGACCAGCTTTAGACTTAGGTGTATTTGTTTCTTGGTATCTATTCAGAGTCTTAGAAATGCTGATAATACCTTTTTTAAGGTCAATATCAGACCACTCAAGAGCCAAAACCTCACCGATACGGCACCCACTAGCCAGCAATGTTTTATAAAGCACGTAGTCAAAGAGATTTTCATAGCTAGACAAGTCTAGGTTATCTAGGTACTCTAAAAACTGTTTTAGTTCCTGATTGCTGAAAAACTTTACCTTATGCTCCTTATTTTGTTGTTTACGTGGGATAATGACATCTCTAGCTGGGTTATGCTGGATCGCTTGCATTGTAACTCCATACTGGAGAATACGGCGGTTTATATTGTTTAGGAAGCTATAGTTTGCATATGCCCCTTTTTCGCCCTTATTGGCCTTGTCAGCCCACTTGTTGACTTGTTGCTGGATAATCGGAGTAGTAAGCTTGTCTAGCTTGTAATCGCCGAATACGGGCAAAATATGAAGTCTCACAATCCCCTCCATGGATTGCTGGGAGTTTGGTTTGATTGTATTCTTGTAACTCTCCCACCATAAAGAGACTAGCTCCCTATAGGTTGTAATGGTTGGTTTTTCCTTTACACTATATCCATTGTTTGCAAAAGCGTTAATGGACTCTCTTGCCTTGATTTTAACGCCTGTTTTTGTTTTGGCAGTTACCGTAGTTCTAGCTTTCTTTCCTGTGAGTTTATCAACTCCAAGATACACGCTTGCTCGGTATACAATAGTTCCGTTTTTCTTTTTGTATTCTGTAATCTTCATGGTTTTTACTCCTTTTCCATCAGCAGGCAAGCAATTAGAAAAGATTTTGAGTTTATACCATGCGAGGGATTACGAGAACCCCTTTATTTCCGATTTTAAGCAGTCAGACGGTAAATAATGTCAGAGCATGAAACAAGGCGGATATGGGGCTTATATGGGCAATAGAAAAAGTGTACGACTAAAAAGCTGATACACTTAATTTCTTGTTGTAACCCTGACCTATATAGAGATACAGGTATAGAGCAGTGTAACCCATAGGGTTTCTTTTACGATTAAGAATTATGGTATCACTTTTTAGAAAGTTTTACAAAATAAAAAAACACCGGTGTTTTAAGTCCGATGTTTTTAGATAAGTTCCGAAAAACGTTATCGCGATTAATAGTTACTATTGTATCAATAAGTTACATTTTTTGCAACAAAAACATCGAAAATTTATAGATTTTTTAAAAATAGCTTTATTTTTGCGAAACTATCTACTCCAAGGATTAAATGGACATCGTGGGGGTTTTTGATAGTTTGAGAATACTCTTTAATTATTTTTTCATAACGAGTAATGAAACTCCGTATTTCTACCTTACTAAAACGTAGTAGTTTTAAATAATAAGCAATCAAAATTACATAATCAGTAATTGTTTTGAAGTTTATATTTTTAACTTTAGTATGTTTCTCAAGGTGTTTAATGATCATGCCCTTAATTTTAAAAGTATTAAAACGACAATCAAAAACAACGTTATTATGAGCGATTGCATTGCGTAAATCTTTAATAATGAAGATGTGTTTGGATAGTAATTCAAGATTGGTATCTAGACTAGTGTCTAAACAGCCTAAATCTTCTTGAATTTTACGGCGGGTGTGATTATTTAGTCTCTCAATAATACTCCCTAAGTCTCCCATTGTAGTATGCTCAAAAATTGCCCAGAATGGTATTGATTTATTTTGATGGACATAATGCTGAATGATGGAACTTTTAGTGTAATTATTTGCTATTGTGCCTTCCATATTACGACGTAGATTTAGAAATTTACCCATTTCTTTCTTATACTCTTTTGAGTTTTTTGGAAAATCATCGAAGTGATTCAATTTTTGCTTAAAGATAGAATCCATGTAAATATCGGAATCTGTTACAAGAACTTCGAGCGTGTAATTGTTGATTGCTGTTTCAACTTTCATAACTTCAGGATATAATAGCGCCTTTAATGTATTATCGAAATTATAAGTTTTTTTGATTTCATCAAAAGTTGTAAAACTAAGTAAATTATTCTTTTTACGAACAAATCTGTAAGCCTTGTAACCGTGGTAATATCCTATATTTCTGAGAGTTCTTTTTTGAGAACTCCCCTCTATTTTAATTTTATGACTTTTTCTAATATGACGCATCAGGCCGTCGATGCTTTTCCCTTTTTCGCTCATGATTCTCCTTTCTATTTGTCAATTTTGCGCTTTAGTCTGTAAAATCGGCTTTCTATTCTTCAATTTCCCCTGTTTTTGCACAATAGACCTTAGAAATAGGGTTGCTATTGACTTTCTGAGGAGTCTAGTTTTTGAAGGGATTCATTGTTTTTGTCTTTTTTTTCTATAAGTTCGTTAAGTTCGTTCGTTTGATTGATACTTTGGATAATCAATCTTAGTTTTTCAGATTTAAAGTGATTTTCCTTAATAGATAAAATAAGATCAAACATTTCTTCACTGCTATCTACAAGTGCTTTGATAGTGTGTAAAGTAGTTATAGCTTTTCCTCTATGGATTTCATCTTCATGAAGAACTTGATCTAAGTATTGTAACCTTTCAGATAGTATTTCTTTCATTACATCGTATTGCTCGCGGTATTGTGTTAATTTTTCTTCAAGGTCTGTAATCAAATTATTTAATTGCTCATTCATTTGTTCTTCGTTATATCCTAAAAGATAGTCAACCGATATATCTAAAGCATTAGCAAAATCTTGAGCCCTATTTAGCGGAAACATTCTGGTTTTATTTAAGTATCTAGACATAGCAGATTTTGCTATATCAGTTCTACGGGCTAATTCACTAAGAGAGAATCCTTTTTTTTCTTTTTCGGAGATAATAATATCTATAATTTCATCATTAGAACGCATTTGTATCCCCCCTTCTATATTTTTTAATTATATCATCGTTCCCAGAAAAGGACAAGAAGAACATTAAAAAATATTTTTTGTTAAAAAAAACGCATCTTTGTGTTGACAAACGGGAACAAAAGAGTTACAATAACTTTGTTCTCTTTCGGGAACGTATTTTGAATTTTAATAGAAAGGAAGATAATAATGGAACTAAATTTGAGACGTATAAAAGCTGAACGTATTGCCAAAGGGTACACCCAGGACGTGGTGGCTGAGAAAATGGGATGGAAATCCCGTACGCCATATGCAAAAAGAGAAAATGGGATAGTACCATTTGGAGCTGATGAACTTGCTGAATTTGGCAATATTTTAGGTTATGGTGTTAATGAATTAGGAAATTTTTTTGATAAAAACGTTCCCATAGAAGAACAAAAGGAGTGATCTAATCGCAATACTACTCTACATATACAGATTTCTCATGTGGTGCTTTACCACTGGGGATTGAGAACAAAAAGGAGCAAAGAAATGAACTTTAAAGAATTTAAAACATGGCTAGATGATGCCGTGAGTGTGGCTGAAGCTATGGCATTACCTGAAAATAAAGGGGTACTTGACGACTTGATAGAGAATACGACCAATAACCTAGCTTTTATCGCTGAGTTAGTGGAAAGCCGTCAACTGATTTATAAAAAACCTAGACATGAAGATTAAAAACGACAACAAAAAAGTCACTTGCTCAAATTTTGGTCGAGGAGAGCAAGCGACGAGAATATGGATATAGATATTTTTTCTATATCTCAATTATAACAAAAATAAACTATTCAATCAATAACAACTAATGGCAGGCAAGCAATTAGAAAAAGTTTTGAAAATCAAGTGCTGACACGGTGATTCTAGGCACTTGTTTAACTAAAATGTGGGGAATACCCACGAAACATCACTACAAGCGTTCGTCAACTTGGGGCAATCGTCCAGCGTTTGGAGTGATGTCGATACTGTATAAGAAACGACAATTAAAAGGCCAACGGAGAAAAAACAATGACAAAAGAAGAAATTAGAAATATTTTAGATGAACTAGATGATTTAACCTTAGGACTTAACACCGCTGAAAACGCTTTGGACGCTACTTCTCACTTTTTCAGTAAAGACATGAGCGACCAAGAAAAGGGGTTGGTTCTAGCCTTGGAATACGACACGCAAAGCGCTATTTTTAACCTTGCTTATGATTGTCTTATTAAGACAAAGGAAAATCTAGTTAATGCTATTGAGATGTACCGCAGGGAATTGGAGCAATAAAATGACACTAGACCTAGACAATATGACACAAGCAGAATTTGATGAAGTAATTGCTGAAATCAAGGATAGAAATCCGAACCTCTTCCAGTTCATCACTGATTTTTTAGATAGAAAGGTAACACCCAAAGAGGTAGATGAGTTTTTGAAGATGGAGCGAACTGATCAAGTGGACTATATCAAGAATTATCAAGCGAGGGCATAGCATGAACGAACTAGATTTGACCAATACACAATCGGTAATCTTTATAGTGGTATTGATTGGCTTACTGCTTTATTTAAACCACCGAGACCGCAAAAAAAGCGCCCAATTTGAGCGAGAAAACCAACAGACGATAGAAACACCTAAAGAGGATTTAAACCCTTACTACGGGCGATATATCCAGCTTGCAGGTAAGATTCATAATTAGAAAGGGGTGTAATATGCAACTATTATCAAGAGAAGCAGAACTTGAACTACTGGAGAAAGTGGGAAATCACTTAGAGAAAAGGATGGAACTGGAAAAGCAACGTGATGATAACTGGGACTTGATTTCTAGACCTGAGGTATTAAAGAAGCTAGGTATTAGTGGAACTACGTTAAATAACTGGCAGGAGCATGGTCTGAAATCGTTCCAGTCGCCTTTTGAAAACAGTAAGAAAATCTATTACCGTAAGAGTGATATTTACAATTTTCTTGCAGTAGATTAGGAGGTGCAATGAGAATAATAGAGTTGACTATATCCGTTGATAAAATGCCTCTATTTGGCTTTCTCAAATCAAATCCTACTCAAGTATGGAAGAATGGGGAACACTACAAATTTACCTATTATGAGCCTGTAGATGAGGCTTTGACGGGTTTTCAATACAAAGACCTATATGTGTCTATCAAAGACGAAAAAGAGGCAGTAGAGGGCTGGGAATTGGTCAGAGATTTAGATATTGCTTTGGCCAGTCCTGACTTGCTGACAATCTTGAAAGAGTTAGAGGTAAACAAATTGACCGAACAACGGCAGGGGCTTGGAGTGGAGTTAAAAGGTTGAATTTTCGACCTGATTTGTAATGGTATTTATACCAGATATGAGACTTCGCTTTTTGTCCGCTTGCTATTTGTGAATGGCTACAGTTTTAGTCAGTTAGTGGATTTGTTTTCTGCAATCGTTAAACGCAAAGACCTAGCAAGCTATTTCTTAGAAGTAGCAAGAATATTTTATAAGGAGGTAGTATTTGAATATTAGAGACAAATTAAATGAGATCATAAGATTAAACTGGACTGAAGCAGATTTTGGTTTTTCTAAGAAAAAGGCAGACTACAAGTGTCAGTTGGCTCATATTTATCACTTAGACAGTTTTAACAAGCTGAAATATAAAGATGAAGAGATAACAATCTCCACTAGCGAAATTATGTACACTACAGATATAAACGGAAAGGAAGAAAGGTTTGTATCTGCTAAGATAAAGCAAAAGAAAAAGAATAATAAAGATATCATTAAAGTAGAGTTTGAATCAAGTTTCCAGCCTTTTGCCAAGATGGTGATTGATTATCTTTTGGGGCGTTATGTATTCTACAATGGTCAACTTTATGATGTAAATAATCGACAAGCAAATAAGATTGACGATATAAGACTGGTTAGTCTTTATGGATTTAAGCATGATACAGAGTTTGTATTGGATATTTTAAAGGGAATTGATAAGCATTTCCATATTGAGCCAATCAGAGTTCTAAAACCATTTCAGATTGCTGGTAATGATTTTATTATTGATTTGGAGAAACACACGTTGACAAGATATGTTTTGAATAACGAGGTTTCATTTTTTAAGTATTATCCAGTCGATTTTGAAACTGCTAAGAGTAGTAAAGAGATTGCCAATAAATTTTTACACTACGTTATTGATGATCCTGATAGTTTCCACAATGCCCAATTACAGACATACTACATAGCACAAGTTGCCAGTGGATTGAAAAACAAAACCAATTTCTTTATAACCAAGTCTGGAATAAGAACTGGTAAAGGATTGAGACATATCGCCTTATCTGGATTGTTTAATAAAATCGATGTAGAACTGGATAACTTGGTTTCACGAGGATTTGACGCTTTGAATGCTTGGGCTATGTTTTCGGGTGGAGAAATGGCTTTGGCTACTGAGCAAGGAGATATTATTGGAGATAAAATTGAGCGTGTTTTAAAAGTAATTGCAACCGAGAAAACACACGTAGCCAGAATGGTAGGAGGAAACCAAGGTCTTGTTATGCTTTCTAGTGTTTTGTGTATTGATACCAATAGGAATGTATCTCTTTCAGATGAAATGAACGGGCGCAAGGTATTGATCCAGTACAAGGATAGACCAGCTGGAGAAACTGACTTAGAGCGTGAAGAAGCGTTTGCCGAATATTGGGAGGCATTTACACTACCAGACAAATCTCCAAGGATTGAAGGGTGTATTGGTTTCTTGCTATCCAGTCTTGATTATTTCAATGAACAAGAACAGAAATTCGTTTGGAAAAATGTTGAAGTGTATAATGGCGATGAAGCACTTGATGATTTTCAGATAGCTTTGATAAATCTACTACAAAAGACTGATTTTGTCCCTAAAACAGATAACTATGCGATTGATGAGCTTTATAATAAAACGTATGGCAAAAATGCTATTGAAGCAGGGAAAGCATTGACAACTATTGGAGTAGAGAGAAAAAGAAAAAAACTTGATGGTGAGCTTGTCAGTGGATATATTATTGGTAACCAAAAACGCTTTGATACTTTTGTTATAAAAGAAGAAAATAGAGAATTAAGAGTGGATTTTTCAATTTTTGAAGAACTTGGAGAAGTTGAAGGTACACAATAAGTACACAGGTTGCACAGGTGGTACACAGGTACCAGTGAACCGCTTCAACATAGTAATATCAATCGCTTAGAACTATCGGTACACAGGGTACATAGGTTTACTAAGGGTTGAAGGAAGAAAAAATAAAGATAGATAAAAAAATATAAAATGGTATATAGAAACCAGTGTACCCTATGTACCAAGTTGAAAACCCTTGAGGTTGTAAGGTTTATAGGGTACACAGGTAGGTACACAGGTAAGGCGACCTATGTACCTTTCTAAAATAAAGGAGTAAAAATGAATTTCGTAACCGCAAAAGAATTGACATTGGCATTAGATAGCCTAAATGAATGGCTAGAAGAAAATCCTGATTTAAAATTGACTGATATAAGATTGGGAAAGTGTACTTCAAAAGAAGTCACGTTTAGAGTTGAATATGTGGACTTGAGGAAAGGAGTTTAAATCAGCAATCAAAGGAAGACAAAATGGGGTAGATAGTACCGACCCCCTTGCAATGGTGTAACTACTAGTGACACCCTTAAAACAGAAAGAGGAAAAACAACATGAAAATTAAACTATTTTATCAGAAATACAAGCAAAGCCTAGAGAATTTTGAAAGCCAGGTAAATGATTTTATGGCAACCGTTGAAGTGGTGGATGTAAAATATTCAGAGGCAACAGTGGGGAATAGTGATGATATGGATACACTAACCAGTGTGATGGTTCTATACAAATAGCATGAGAGGATAAACATGGAGATACAAAACGGCTTTATTTATTTCAAAAGTTATGGTATAATAAAACTGTTAGAGGTTCCAAGGTTTGGGAGTATCACGCTTAAAATACAAGACGGCGAGATTGTCTCCAGCGTGGAATCTAAAACAACAATATTTAAAAAGAATACTGACTGAAAAAATCAGAGGTATAGCATAAAGTAGAGGAATCTATTTTGGCTATGCCTCTTGTGTTTTTGGAAAGATTGGAGGAAAAAGAAATGCCAACATTGCAAGAAGTCAAAAACCAGATGGACAAAGTACGGACTCAATTAGATATTTTTGATCGCTTTGATGAGGAAATCAAGAAAGCAGAAAAAGAAGTTAAGGATATTAAATCTAAGAAAGCGGATGTACAAACATTTGAAGATTTCCAAGCTATCAACGCAAAAGAAAAGTATATTGCTGATATGAAAGCACAAAGAACAAAACTTGAAAAAGAACGAATTGACTCAATCGTAGCAGACGCTAGAAAAATCAATGCTTCAGGGTACCTTGATGCAGCATTAGAGCAAGATGAAACAGTGAAACGTCAGCGCCAAGAAATCAAACAGAAATCTATTGAGCTTTTGGAATTGATTGCGAATTATAACGAAAACTACAAAAATACTGCTAAGAGATTGGCGGATGAGGTAAGTGAAACAGGTATCGAAGAGTTATTTGACCGCCTGAATACATCTCCAGAATATAGTGGAGTAAGTAAACCTTACATTTACAGTGGTGTAGCTGGTTATATGGGAAGCCAGCACCGCTATTTAGATCCGAGTGATGATTTGGCGTATTTTGTGAATCGTATTAACTATTTTGAGGGAGAACAATAATGAAAGATGAATATAAACAACTATTTCAAGAAATCGAAGAAGAGAAGAGACAAGCTGACTTACTGCAAGGGCTTGCCAAGAACGTAGAAAGTATTTCAAAGTCTTACGAAGAGGAAGCTGTAACCCTTGAAGAGTTTAAGGCTATGGGCTACAAGCGTAGACATGAACTATATGAGAAGGATAAAGCCCTATATGATAAACTACTGGGCAAGGAAAAACGTGGTTTGTTAGGTTTGTGATGTGGAGGGGAGCAATCCCCTTTTTTTACATAAATCAGACAGAATTACACACGAGGTAGGGGAATGGTTAGAAGTTTAAAAGCAAGACTAGAAAAGATAAAGGAATATGCTGGAAAGACGGAATACGCTACACAAGATGAATGTATATCTTTATATGTGGATTGTCTGAGATTAGCTTTTCAAGACAACGGACTGGATATAAACATGGATGATTATATCCCCCGTAAATTTAGTGATGTCAAATTTTCAGATTATAAACAAGCAAAAGAAAAAATAGAAGAACTAAAAAGAATGGTAGAAGAAAGCGAGGTGAATAGTATTTGACAGAATTAAGCAGAAAAAAAGAAATATTTATGGCCAATTATCTCATGACTGGGAATGTAAAAAAAGCTAGTGAATTAAGTGAGATCACCAGAAAGACGGCTTACAATTACTTGAACGATGCAACCTTTAAGAGAATTTACCGTGAAAGACGTAGCGAACAACTCAAGGAGTCTACTACGCTGTTACAGAATGCAAGCGTTGAGGCAGTCAATGTATTAAGGGAAATCATGCTTGATAAGACAGTAAGCCCGTATGCGAGACAACAGAGCGCCCAGAGCATTCTAAACATGGCTTATAAGGCAGTTGAAATGGTTGAGGTAGTGGAGCAATTAGAAGTGTTAGAGGCGAAGATACTAGATGAAGGCGATTAAAAACCGTTTAAATAGGTTGAATAAGTTAGCGGTGGTTGATGAAGTTGATACCGTGTTTTTGACGCAGATTGATACTGGACATTTTGAGGTAAGATATAGGATAGGTGGAAAAAATCCCAAAGATATTATAGAAGTCTATCCGACAAAAGAAGAAGCAGAAAAAGCTATTTCAGAAATTAAAAATATAAAAGGATTGCGGATATTCTGGGACAATTTGGCTTTATTGGAGGATGATTAGAGCATATCATTTATCAAGCAGATAAGAGAAATAATAACCCTCCTTAACTCCCTGAGAAACGACAAGCAGATAAGCGAAGTTTTTAGCCCTCTTATTTCGGATTTACTCCTTGCAGAATGACAAGTAGATAAGGACGACAATAAATCTTCTTAATTGCTTACAAAACGATAGGGAGTTAAGACGAATTTAAAAGCTTCTTATTTTCGTTTTTCTCCTTGTCAAACGGTAAGGAAATAAGACAGGAAATAACATCGCTTATTTTGATTTTGCTCCCTGAAAAACTGTAAGGAGATAAGGAGACTTATTAGCTTCCTTAATTTGGATTTTCTCCTTACAAAATGATAGGGAGATAAGAGCGGTTTAAAAGTCTGTTATTTTGGATTTGTTGCTTACCAAATGATAAGCAGATAAGCAAAGAAATAACTTGCCTTAATTGCTTGCAGAATGACAAGGAAATAAGAGAGATAAAAAAATCCCTTAATTGCCTATCAAATGGTATGGAGAATGGACTTTAACGCCGAGAAAACGCAAAAAAGCCAGCACAGGGCTGACTCTCATGGTATGGTTTCGCATAACTATTATATCATGAAGGAGCGCTAAAATGACCACTGGTGAAGTAGAAAAGAAGCTAAAAAGCATTAAAAAACTTGATAAAGCAATTCATAACCTAGACTTGAAGATCAGCAATCTGGAAAAAGGGGCGGTATACTCACAAGCGTATTTTGAACAACGGGTAAAGTCTAGCAAGGTTAATACCACAGAGGAAAGACTTATAAATGCCTTAGAGTTAAAAGACCAAATGATGGAACAGCTTCAAGACTTGATCGTGGAACGCTATGAGGCCTTGAGGTTTATTGATAATCTGACAAATCCTAATGAGTGGGTAGTAATAACGATGGTTTACGTCAACCACTACACCATAGATAGAGCATGTAGAGAGTTGCACAAGTCCAAAAAGGTAGTATATAGACTAAAGAAACAGGCCTTAGAATGCTTATCAGAGGTGTTGAAGCCAATCGATACAGAAGAGACATCAAAGCAGGCCTACAGATTTCTGAAAAGCTATCACTCACTGGTTAAATTGAGCCTAGACGGTCAAGATGGAGCGTTTGAAGCCAAAGCGGTGGAGATAGTAAGCATGATTGACGCTTACAGGGACAATCTGGACGATGTACGACGTGAGATATTCTCCAATCTCTTTACAAGGCGAACTGGGGAGAGGTTAAAGCTATGGCAATTATACGAGGCGTTAGACATCGATAAGGCTCAATATGAGCGCCTCAAGGTTGAGATACTGCTAGACTTTGCTAAAAGCTATCGTGATGGTGTTTTGTTGGTTGAATATTAGGATAGGAAAGTTTATAATGAAGTCATAGCGTAAGAGAAAATACTTAAAAATTTATCCGAAGTGTTCGGTTTTGAATTTGGAAGGATTGAATGATATGGCTAAAAAAGATATTTATGATTGGCCGGAAGGCGAAGATGACAATCTGGATGAATTGTTAAAAAAAGCCTATGAACGAAATAAAAACAAAACTGTTGAGGAATTAGATGACGAATGGGATGAATTTGTCAAGAATCTAAAACTTGAAACGATTTAAAAAAGCACCTA
>NZ_JAPVZI010000021.1:0-5905 GCF_041432315.1 Streptococcus sp. 27098_8_76
GTCACGGAAAAAGGTGAAGCCGAAGTTCATCCTGCATTACCAGAAGCTGTTGTTACTGAAAAAGGTGAGCCTGAAGTTCAACCAGCTTTACCAGAAGCAGTAGTAACCGACAAAGGCAAGCCTGCAATTCAGCCAGAGTTACCAGAAGCAGTAGTAAGTGATAAAGGTGAACCTGAACAGGTAGCCCCACTTCCAGAATATACTGGGAAAATCGAGCCGCTGAAATCAGAAAGTACAAAACCTTCTGAAGAAACTAACAATACAACAGAAACGAATAATGTTCAAAAAAATGCCAGTGCACTACTTAGAATGAATTTTGTTAAAGGTAATCAAGCGTTATCTGGAACTGGTTCAGCTACATTTATAGCACCTAATGTATTATTGACAGTAGCACACAATTTCATTAATAATTCTTCAGATAACAGCACGGGTGAATTTAGAGGAGAAAAGTCTAAAAATACATATGAATGGGTAACACCTGATGGACAAAAAGGTTCATTTACTTCAGAGGATATTCATTTTTATAATCAAAAAGATTATCCAAAAGGATTTATCTATGATTTAGCAGTGATTAAATTACCACAATCTTTAGAAAGAAAACATGTAAATCTAGTAGAAAATTACTCGAAAGTAAATATTCATGACAAACTAAATGTCTATGGATATCCAGGTGGGGAATATACGCACTTAAAAGATGCTACAGTTGAAATGGAACAAAAATATGCGAATAATACCTACGGTGTTCAATATCAAGGTGGAAAACCTGGTATGAGTGGTGGAGGAATATTTAATACTAACGGTGAAGTCATTGGTGTACACCAAAATGGTGCTAAGAACCGTTCAGGAGGATTAATATTATCTCCAACACAATTAGACTGGATTAGAAGTATTATAAATGGTAAAGAAATTACTCCGACATATGATGCACTAGAACGTCATAAAGATGAGAAAAAAGACGATGTTAAAGAAGAAGATGTTAATAAGAAATTAGAGCTTAGAAATATATCTTCTGTAGAACTATATTCAAAAGAAGGTGATAAGTATCGTCATGTAACTTCACTTGATTCTGTGCCAAATGACCCACAAAATTACTTCATGAAAGTAAAATCAGAGAACTTTAAAGATGTGATGCTGCCTGTTTCAAGTATTACTGATGATAATAAAGATAATAGAGATAATAGAGCTGTTTATAAAATAGTAGCAAGTGCAAATAATCTGATACAACATGAAAATAATAAAGTACTAGATAATTATACATACTATTTACCTAAAACTCAGCAAAGTGAAACTGGGGTATATACATCATTTAAAAATTTAGTTGACGAAATGAATAGAAATCCTTATGGAGAATTTCATTTAGGTGCAACTATGGATGCTCGTGAAGTTGAACTACCAGATGGCCAAGAAAGTTATGTGAAAAATGAATTCCATGGAAAATTAGTAGGAACAAATAATGAGAAATATTATGCTATTTATAATCTGAAAAAACCATTGTTTGGGGGATTAAATGGCGCTACAGTAGAAAATCTTTCATTAAAAGATGTCAATATTTCAGCAAAAGAAGATGCTGCAACAGTAGCTAAAGAAGCGAAAAATAGAACTGCAATTAGTAATGTTCATGCTGATGGAGCGATAGCTGGGGAACATGGAATAGGAGGATTAGTTTCACAAGTTAATAATTCTACTATTTCTAACAGTAGCTATACAGGTAGAATAACTAATACATATAAAACAGTTGCTAGTTATCAAATCGGAGGTTTAGTAGGTAAACTTTCTGGTTCGGGAGCATTAATAGACAAGTCGGTTGCATCTATCGATATGGCGACGAATGCAACGCAAGGAGATCAGTCTATTGGAGGAATAGCTGGTGCAGTAATTGATAATGCCGTAATAAGTAGTAGTTATGCTGAAGGGAAATTAAATAATGTTAAACCTTTTGCTTATGTAGGTGGTGTAGTAGGAGACCTTTGGGATCCAGTGGATGGTTTAGAAAAATCTGGAAAACTATTAAATGTACTAAGCGATGTTAATGTTACAAACGGTAATGCTATAGCTGGTAAACATTTTGATAATATGAAAGCAACTAATGTTTATAGTAATAAAAATAATAAGGTTGTAAATGTAGTACCAGAGGATGATGAAATCTTAACTAAGGATTCTACTGTTCAAAGAGGAGAAGTCTTAGAAGATGCTCAGATTAGAGAGAAAAAATCTGCTTTTGCATCTAAAAATATTATTAAAACAGAAGATTTTAACTTCTCTTCTAGATATGTAACTGACTATAGAAGTCTTGAGAATGCTGATTCATCAAAAGAAAAAGTATATAAAAATATAGAAAAACTATTACCGTTCTATAATAGAGAAACAATAGTTAAGTACGGAAATTTAGTAGAGTCAAGTAGTAATCTTTACAATAAGGAATTATTATCAGTAGTTCCTATGAAAGATAAAGAAGTAATTAGTGATATTAACCAATACAAATCAAGTATAAATAAACTACTACTATATTATACGGACAATACATCAGAGAAACTTAATGTAAATTATCAAAGTGATTTTTCAAATGTAGCAGAGTATAGAATAGGCGATACAAAATTAATTTACACACCGAATACATTACTTCACAATTATAATAATATTTTAGATAAAGTATTACCAACATTAAATAGTGTAGAATATAAATCAAAGGAAATTAGAAAAGTATTAGATGTTTCAAATGATGTTAGTTTAACAGAACTATATTTAGAAGAACAATTCAATACTACAAAAAATAACTTGAGAGATAGTTTAACGAAACTACTTACTGCAGATGCTGCAATAGCTGAAAATAACAATAAGATAATAGATAATTATGTAATCGAAAAAATTAAAAATAATAAGGAAGCTTTACTTCTAGGATTAACATATTTAGAACGTTGGTACAATTTCAAATATGGTAATACAAAAGCGAAAGATTTAGTTATGTACCACTTGGATTTCTTCGGTAAATCAAATAGTTCAGTGTTAGATAATGTTATCGAACTAGGTAAATCTGGATATAATAATTTACTAGCGAAAAATAATGTTATAACTTATAACGTTTTATTAGCGAAAAATTATAAAACTAATAATTTATTTGATGCTTTGGAAAAATATAGAAAAGCTTTTGTACCAGATAAAACAAATAATGAGTGGTTTAAAGAACAAACTAAAGCTTATATAGTAGAAGAAAAATCTACAATTAAAGAGGTAAGTGATAAGCAATCAATAGCTGGTAGTCCATATTCAATTGGAGTATATGATAGATTAACTAGCCCATCTTGGAAATACCCAAGTATGGTCTTGCCGCTATTAACATTACCTGAAAAATCGGTGTTTATGATTGCGAACATTTCGACAATAGGTTTCGGTGCTTATGATAGATATAGAAGTAAAGAACATCCAGCAGGAACAAATTTAAATAACTATGTTGAGACAAAAGCAAAAGAAGCGGCCGTTAGATTTAGAGATCACTATGATTATTGGTATAAAATACTAGATGATAAAAATAAAGAAAAATTATATAGAAGTGTTCTAGTCTATGATGCATTTAGATTTGGAAATGATGAAGATAATAGGTTACAAGAAGCTACTTTTGAAACTAATCATCCGGCAATAAAACATTTCTTCGGTCCAGCGGGAAATAATGTTGTCCATAATTCTAATGGAGCATACGCTACAGGGGATGCATTCTATTATATGGCGTATCGTATGCTTGATAAAGATGGTGCGGTAACTTATACACACGAAATGACGCATAACTCAGATAGAGAAATTTATCTAGGAGGATATGGAAGAAGAAATGGACTTGGACCAGAGTTTTATGCTAAAGGATTGTTACAAGCTCCTGATCATCCAAATGATCCTACTATTACGATTAACTCTATATTGAAATATGAAAAATCAGAAGATCTAACTAGACTTCAGGTGAAAGATCCTACAAAACGATTTAATAATGCAGAAGATTTACAAAAATATATGCATAATATGTTTGATGTAATTTATATGCTAGAATATCTAGAAGGTAATGCAGTTGTTAAATTAGATATTTCTAAGAAAAATGAGTTGTTGAGAAGAATAGAAAATAAATTTGAAACAGATCCAGACGGAAGTAGAGTTTATGCAACCAATGTTATTCGTTATTTAAATACTAGTGAACTTAACAAATTAACCTCATTTAATAGTTTAATTGAAAATGATGTTATTACAAGAAGAGGATACGAAAATGGAAATGACAATACTTTTAAACGAAATGGATATTATACAATTAAACTATTCTCACCAATATATTCTGCTCTAAGTAATGATAAAGGAACTCCGGGTGATTTAATGGGTCGTCGTATGGCGTTTGAATTGTTAGCTGCAAAAGGATTTAAAGATGGAATGGTACCATATATTTCTAATCAATATGCGGAAGAAGCAAAAGCCAATGGTGATGTTATTACATCATATGGTAAAGTAATCGGTAATGTAACTGATGAGTTAGTACTTCAAAAAGTGTTTAATAATGAATATAAATCATGGGTTGATTTCAAAAAAGCAATGTATGAAGAACGAAAAGCTAAATTTAATAAATTAATGAGCATTAGCTTCGATAACCCAAATGGAAGTTGGTTCAGAAAAGATAGAGTGACAATAAAAAATATAGAAGATCTTCAAAGAATGATAACTACTGCTGTCAATGAAGATGCTGAGGATTATCTTGTGAATATATATCCAGAAAGAAGTAGAGTTCATAAACTTAAACAGGCAATCTTTAAAGCCTATCTTGATCAAACCGATGATTTTAGAAATTCAATTTTTGAGAATAAAAAATAGTATTTGCTATTAGGAAATAAAAAGTAAAGGTAGAGGATTACAATTGTCATTATTAAAAAAAGATAGATTTTCCATTCGGAAAATAAAGGGTATTGTTGGTTCGATATTCTTGGGGAGTCTTTTATTTGCACCGTCAGTTGTTGGTGCATCGACTTATCATTACTTGGATTATAGTAATTTGACACAAACTGAACGTGATCAACTCAAACAAGGTAGACCTGACGAATCAAAAGAATCATATGCTTTGGTTTATGAGAAAGACGCACTACCAAATACTGGTCAATCACAATCTATTATGACTGTATTGGGTTTATTGACCATCGGTAGTCTTGTTGTAGTTATTACAAAAGATAAGAGAAATAAAAAAATAGCTACATTTTTGATTGTAGGGGCGACAGGTTTAGTTACACTATCAACTACTTCAGCACTTAATTTGAATGCTAACATCCATGAGTCTGGACGTGATGGTGTGTTGCAAATTTCTGGTTACAGATATGTTGGTTACTTGGAATTTGATGAGAGAACGGTTTCATCGGTTTCGCTAGTTGAACAATCCAAAGTTATGACAGACAAAGGCGAACCCGAAGTTACAACAGCTTTACCAGAAGCTGTTGTAACTGAAAAGGGCGAACCTGAGGTGCAACAAGCTTTACCAGAAGCTGTTGTAACTGAAAAGGGCAAACCTGAGGTTCAACCAGCCTTACCAGAAGCTGTAGTAACTGAAAAAGGCGAACCTGAGGTGCAACAAGCCCTACCCGAAGCTGTAGTCACTGAAAAGGGAGAACCTGAGGTTCAAGCAGCCTTATCAGAAGCAGTTGTAACTGAAAAAGGCGAACCCGAAGTTCAACCATCGTTATCAGAAGCAGTTGTAACTGAAAAGGGGGAACCTGAGGTGCAAACAGCTTTACCTGAAGCTGTAGTCACTGAAAAAGGCGAACCTGAAGTTCAGCCTGAATTGCCAGAGGCTGTAATAACAGACAAAGGCGAACCTGAGGTTCAGCCAGAATTACCAGCAGCTGTAGTCACTGAAAAGGGAGAACCTGAGGTTCAACCATCGTTATCAGAAGCT
>NZ_JAPVZI010000022.1:0-5236 GCF_041432315.1 Streptococcus sp. 27098_8_76
ATGTCAAATATCCATCATAGTAGTTTTTATTGTTTTATTCCCAGTGGGAATATTGCTTTTAAATTTGATTTTGTGTTTTAACATCAGGAGGGACAATGGAAAATAAATCAAATTCACTCAATAGAATAAAGCGTCATCAACGTGAAAAGGTGTTGCGCTTTTCTATTCGTAAATATAGTTTCGGTGCGGCTTCAGTTGCTATTGCAGCACTGATGTTTTTAGGTGCGCGCGTTGTTAGTGCGGATACTGTAAGCGGAAGTAGTTCACCATCTACTGCGGGTGTAGTACAACCTAACGATAAGGGCGACTCGCCTGTGGGTATTAAGGATGAAAATAAATCAGAAGTAGCCAATAATTCTTTAGAAAATAAAGAAGTTGCACTTGTTGAAAATAGTAGTAATACGGTTGATAAAAGTCAGTTAAGAACAGTAGTTGAAAAATTAAATTCTCTTCTTTCAACTAAATTAAACCTTGACGATTCAGTGCTTTCTTCTGTAAAAGAAAGAGTTCAGAGAGCTCAGGCATTACTAGATAAAGCTGATGCAGTTCAAAAAGATATTAATGAACTAAAAGAACTTTTGTCTGCTGATTTAGCTACTTTATCTAATGCGGTAAAAGAATCAAGTGAGGTTAGAGAAAGTAATACTGGAACTGAGGCTGAAAAACCAGCGAGCCAATCTTCTTCTGAAGTAAGAGCAAGCGAAGAGAATCAAACTGTATCAGCTAAAAAAGATTCTTTGAAAGTATCTGTTGATCAATTGAAAGCAGCAATTTCAGAAGTTCCTGAACATGATACTACGAAAAAAGTTCTTGAAAAAGCCAATGAACTATTAGGAGTGGCTCAAGTAGTCCTTGAAAATACAACAGTTTCTCTGAACGAAGTTGAAGATATGACAAAACGTGTGAAGCGAATGTTTATTTCTGTTAAAAACGCTACAACGCGTTTGACTTCAGGTGCTCGTGACTCACGTAATGGTCAGAGAATGGCTCAAGGTACAGGATTTAGAGCAACCACGACTGATGATGGACGTGTAGAAGGTGCTTTGATTAATGTTAAAGAGTATATCTCGGAACCCAAAGGGGGAACTACAGATATCGGTAATCGTGATCGTACTATTACAAAGACATTCATGACTGCAAAATACAGTGAAGAAAATGGTAGAAAGTACATTACCTATGACGTTTATTTCCAAAATGATGGTCATACATTAGGTGGTTCAACAAGAAATGCTTTTTGGTTCTATCCGCCACGTGATATTTTACATATTGACGGTGGATATCCTAGCGGAACTCTTTTTGACACTTATTATGAACGTTATAGAAATAGTGGAAGTGGAGGAACCCTTTCTCATAATCCTAATAACTTTACTAAGGTGGGGGGTACTTATTATGTTCCTTCAAGAGTTCAGGATAGCAGTTCCGAAAAACTTTGGAAAGATGGCTTTAGTTTCTATCAGCTTGATGGTGGACCTTCAAGCGATAGCAAACGTCAGGAAATGTTGAAGCATTTACAATATAATTCTGATTTAAATGGTATCATTAAACCGAATGGAAGATATCCAGGGCTATCTTATTCCCATGTTTTAACTGTTGCATCAAATGCTGATTATGCCTATAAATATCATGTTAAGATGCGATTGAGAGATAATGTAACCGCAGATCAAGCTAAAAGTGCGGGTGTAATGGCTGTGACAACAAAAGCTGGTCTAGCTACAAACGCAACGGCAGGATATGTGTATGCTGCTCTAGGTTCGCGATTAGTAACTAAACCAGATGCACAAGTATATCCTATCAAAGGTAGCTCGCATACAAAAACAGTAGGAGATACTCTTCTAAATCCTGAAAATCCAGTAGCAGCTGGTTATATTACTCTAAAAAATGGCGGAGAATTTCCGTCAGGAATGGAGTGGGGCTGGAAAAATAATAATCGACCAAGTACAAATACAGCAGGAATTTTCACCTATACAGCAACTGCTCGATACCAAGATGGCTCTACATCAGAAGATGCAAACTCAGGATCTGATGGACGAGTTTACTTTACTGTTAAACCTAAGAAACCAGCTATTACAACAGATGTTGCTAATAAAAAAGGTTTACCAAATCAACAAATTACTGTCAATGTTGGAAACGGAGTGGAAGGCTCGACAGTTAAGCTTTACGATGGTGATAGAGAGATTGGAACTGGAACAGCTCATGGAGGGACTGCGACAATTACAGTTACAGAAGCTCTACCAGGAAACCCTATTACAGCTAAAACAATAGTTACTAATACTAATGGAACAGTAACTTCTGATAAAAGTGCCCCTGTTACACCAACAGAAGCACCAGATACACAACGTCCAACATTGACTATCACACCATCAACTCAAACTGTAGTAGAAGGTCAACAAATATCGTTTACAGTAACAGCAACAGATGATAAAAATGTTAATCTTGATGCTAAGGATTTTCTAACGAAATATTTAAACAGAATTTTTGCAGGGGAAGTATCTACAACTAGAGAAATAAATGAGGTTAATAAAAAGGTAGATCGAATTACGATTACAACTAAAGCAGAAGATCTCGGTAAAACAAACACTATTACATTTAACGCTACTGATAATGCAGGAAATAAAGCAGACCCAGCAACTTTCACCTTTACAGTAACACCACGTGATAACCAAAAACCAATCGTTGAGGTTGGCGGAATTCGTTTAACAGAGAATGAACCACAATCTGCACAGTTTTATGTCTATCGTGGAGCTACATTTAATCCAACTGTGAAAGCCTGGGATGATTCAGGTAACATTAAATCTATGAGTGTTGAGAACTTACCAAATGGATCTACGCCTCAAACTTATACAGCTCAAACAGGAAAAACTGAAGCAACGCCATATGCAACTCCTTTATCTTCAGGAACAGTAGCTGATACACAAACACTAGGAGATCACGTAGCTAAGTTCAGAATTTCTGATGGTGTAAATAGTGCTATCTATCAGATGAAGTATAAAGTTGTCGATGTTGTCGTGGAAAACACACCTAAGACAGTCGAATTAAACAGCAAGTCAGGTGATCCAAATGAATACCTAAATACAGCTGGTCAGCAAGATCAATCAGGTAAACCAGTTGTAGAATCGCAAGCAGATGTCCACTTCCCAGGAGGAATGAAATTCCGTTGGGACAATGCTAATGGATCAGATACGAATATAACATTATCTAAAGTAGGAACACAAACTCATAAAGCGATTGCGGTATTCCCTAAAAATCCAAGTAATCGTGGTAGTGTCCAAGTATTTGCACCAGAAAAAGCTGAGAGAAATGTTGTTTTCAATGTAGTGGATAATGAAAAACCAAAAGCAAGTCTAAATGGAAAAGAGTTATCAGAAACTGCTAATGAACCAATCTTTACAGTTTATCGTGGAGCTACATTTAACCCAGAGCTAAAAGTATCGGATAACTCTGGTGTGATTTCTAAAGTAGAAGTTAAGGGAGGACTTCCAAAAGGAGTAACTCCATCTACAGAACTAACTACATTTACAGCTCAAACAGGAAAAACTGAAGCAACTCCATATGCAGCTCGTTTATCTTCAGGAACTGTGAATACTGAAACTTTAGGAGTACATGAATCAACTATTCACGTAGAAGGAAGTAGCCCTTCAGATAGCCGTGATTTCAAATTCAAGTACCGCGTAGTTGATATTGAAACAAAAAATGTTGATGAAAACAGTATAGCAAGAGTGCCAGTTGCTTCAACATTAAATAAAGCTAATAGTTCTAAAAATATTGATGCGCATAACTATCTGAAAGTAGTTGATAGTGAAGATAAAGCAGATCGTGGTAATAATTATTTACCAAGTGGTATGACTTGGACCTGGAAAGACAGAGACGGCGTTAATAAAGACCGAGGAACAACACTTGACAATTCAGGTAAATATACTCGAACTGCAGTAGCAATATTCCCAGGTACTAACGGTACTAACGCTAATAATATGACAGATGCTACTAGCACGACTAGAGATGTATTTGCACCAGCAGAAATCAAGCGTCAAGTAATTCTAGCAGTAACACCAACAGCACCTATCGTAGAAGGTAAAGAGAATGGTAGTGTAACAATTACCCCACCAACACGCCCTGATAGTACTAATAAACAAGATATTGATAAAATTACTCTTACTTATGTACCAACAGGTAAGACTACACCAGAAACTGTAACGGTTACGAAATCAGGAAATACTTGGACAGCGACAGTAAATGGTAAACCAACGGATAAAGTATCAGTATCATCTGAAGGAGTTGTAACAATTTCTGATGCTGAAATTGCAGATAAAACAGAAGTAACTGCAAAAGTTTCTAAGAACATTGATGGTGTACTTACTCTTGAGAGTCCAGTAGCTATAGGAACAGCAAATGGACCTTTGGCAGCTGAGGTTACAAACCCAGCACCAGTTCCGGAAAAAGCACAAATTACACCAGTTACAGTTGTGACACCTAACAAACCAGGTTCAAGCATTACAGTAGATGGCAAAATAAATGGTTTAACAGTAGATGAAGAAGGTAAACTTAAAGGAACACCAGAGGTAAATGATTGGAAACCAAAAGAAGAAGAACGCACAGTCGAAATTCCGGTTAAAGTTACAAAAGGTGGCGAGACAGTTACTGTGAAAGTTCCAGTTCCAATTTTACGCGATACAGATGGAGACGGAATTCCAGATAAAGTAGACACAGATGATGACAACGATGGAATTCCAGACAAGGATGAAGAGAAAAACGGAACAGATCCTAAGACACCAACAACTCAAACTCCAACTATTGGAATTACTCGCAAAGAAAATGGTGATGCAATTGTTACACCAACAAAACCAGGTGGAGGAACATATCCACGAGGAACAACTGTAACGATTCCAGGAAATGATAATACTCCCATTGAAGTTACAATTGGAAATGACGGTTCAGGAACAGTTCCAAATGATAAACTTCCAAAAACTGATAAACCAGGAACAGGAACAGTCACAGAACCGAATAAAGCACCATCTAAACCTGTAAAAGTAACAACACCAGCTCGTAAGACACCAACAGTAGCATTGGACCAAGATCCAGATACTGGTGAAGTTACAGTGACACCGAAGAAACCAGATGGAACATTATATCCAGAAAATACGAAGGTAGAAATACCAGGTAAAGATAAGGACCACCCAATCACTGTTACTATTGGAAAAGACGGAAAAGGTAAAGTACCAAATAGTGAGTTACCAGAAGG
>NZ_JAPVZI010000023.1:0-5205 GCF_041432315.1 Streptococcus sp. 27098_8_76
CTTGCTGAGGTGCTTGTTGAAGCTGACTCTGAGGCTTTCTTAGATGCAGACTCACTTGCTGACTTGCTTGTTGAGGCCGATTGTGACGCAACTTTAGATGCTGACAAGCTCACTGAGTTGCTTGCTGAGGCTGACTCTGAGGCTTTCTTAGATGCAGACTCACTTGCTGACTTGCTGGTTGAGGCCGATTGTGAAGCAACCTTAGATGCAGACTCACTTGCTGACTTGCTGGTTGAAGCCGATTGTGAAGCAACCTTAGATGCTGACTCACTTACTGACTTGCTGGTTGAAGCCGATTGTGAAGCAACCTTAGATGCTGACTCACTTACTGACTTGCTGGTTGAAGCCGATTGTGACGAAAGCTTAGATGCTGACAAGCTCACTGAGTTGCTTGCTGAGGCTGACTCTGAGGCTTTCTTAGCTGCTGATTCACTTACTGACTTGCTGGTTGAGGCCGATTGTGAGTAAGCAAGAGAAGCTGATAGGCTAGTTGAAGTACTTGCAGACGTTGATTTGTAAATCGAGTCTGATACAGTTGGTGTCACATCAGTATACGTATTATCTCTATAAGTAATTCTTACTGTTCCATCTGGACGCATGCTATATCCAGCATCTCCCGATTTAATACGATTTGCAACTTCAGGGTTTGAAGCTTTCACCGCAGCAATAACAGCTCTCTTATCGTCTTCAGTCAAGGTAGTTGCATTGGTTACTTGCACTGTCGGAGGTGTAACAGCTGGAATTTTATCTTTCAACTGACCCTGCTGAAGTATAAAATTGTTTCCTTGAGACCAATTGTTAGAAGGATCTTTAACTACAATCGAACGTTTCACTCTATTGCCAGAATTATATGGCAAATCTGAGTTAATTTGACCTTGATTCTCACCAGTGTCAACGGTGTACGGATTAGTCTCTGTAGCTGCTTTAGGAGTAGTATCGAGATTGGTTAGAGTTGCAGTTCCCCAAGGATCATGAAGTATATTCCTATTGGGAATAGTACTGTTACCATTGCTGTCACCTATTTTCACTGCAGTTTCGCTAATCATTCCACTGTTATCACTAAATTTAGTAATAAAGCGCAATTGATCACCTGCATAGAAAGTGTATATATTGAAAGTACCATCATTGCTCGTGATTGGAACTTCTTCCCATTGACCAGTTGTATTATTTTTTACTTGTACAGTTGTCTTAGCAACAGGTTTAACTGTTTCGCGAACCGTGAAGGTTACAGGTACTTCATCTGTTGAGCCATCTGGATAAGTAACTACTGCTGTACGTGTTACTTGATTATTGTTAACAGTTGGAGTTTCTCCGGATTTCCATGCGTAAGTCGTTGCTGTTCCTGCTGTTGTGCCTGTAGTTGGTAAATCAGATCTGTTCGCAATATAAGTCTCTGGTGAGTTATAGCCACTGATTGTACCATTTGTCGCTACATCGATTTTAGATCCTGTTACTGCTGTTGGTGTGTATTTATCATTCTGTTTACGAACTTCAATACGGACATAAGCATTGTTTGTGGCATTGGTAGCTCCATTATTATTATTCAAGTTAGCTGCATCATATCCAGTGATATAACGAGTCCATCCTACTGAAGCATTCGCAGTCTCAGGGATAGCTTGTCCTTTTCCAACTTGACCTGCAATATTAATCTTATATGGATTGCTAGCTGTCGCATTTCCTGCTTGTCCCAAGTTATTGCTTTTATCTGTAAAGGCAATGTTGGTTCCTTTTGCAGTATCACTGATTCGCGCTTGGTCTCTCACTGCAAAAGAAGTTGCAAGATCAAAGGTAGTTGTATTTCTATCATCTACTTTGGCTTTATTCAACTGACCGCTGTTATCTGTCAAGTTAACATCTACATTAAAGGCTTCTTCGCGGTAAACGATAATCTTATGTTCATTATCAACGATTGTCGCACCACTGTTAGCAGTCATGCTAGTAATCGTTGGTGCTACTGCATCCGGTGATTGGGCTGTTCCATTAGATGTCGCTCCGTTAGAGTTAAAGTTATAGCCTGTTGCTGTAACTGGGCTAAGGTCTTTAACTGTTGGTTCCGTGATAGAAACCACACCAGTACTTGAATTAAGCGTTACTCCTGATGGAAGTGTATCTGTGGTTTGCCACTGATTTCCAACTTTGTTTACGCTGATATTAGTAGCAGTAGTACTATTTGTAGGTGTGTAAGCAACCTTAAGTCGGTCCGTATTTGCCTGCGGAGTGATTGTAACACTACCATCGTTTGGTGTGCTAATTTGAGGAGCTGCAGGTGGATTTTCTTTTGCGACATCCTCGAAGAAGACATCTCTCGTATCGATAGAGTCTTTTCCTTCATTATCTTTATAGACAACTTGGACTTCTTTTGTCAATCCAACTTTACCACTTGTAATGGTTGCACCGGTCAAACCATGACTGTTCAAGACTTCTTGTTTTTCAGCTTCTGTCAGGGTTGAGCCCAACTTGCTCTTGTCCATTGTTGCAGGCAAGGCTAGGTAGACTGTTTTCCCATTATAAGTCGCTTTAACAGCCATTTCTTCATGATCACCTGAACCAAACTCTCTAGAAGTTCCTACCCAGTTTACAGAAGAGACGCGTAAATTTGCAAGACTATTGGTTTGTCCAGAAGCAACAAGGGTCGTATTTGGCAGAACCTCTGCACCACTACCATTTTGGTTTACTTGTTGCTTGTACTCGTCCATGTCAGCTGGCAAGGCAAATTTGTCAGCACTTGACATTACTTTTTCAAAGCCACGGATTACTGTTGCTGCGTCAGGAATAGTAGTTCCCTTGGCAATTTGATTTGTAGTACGTCCTTCATTAATGACAGGTTCATAGACATCCGCCTGGGTTACAATATGGAAAGGAAGGTCGTAGACCCCAGCACCTTGAACATTCGCTTTTAAATTGTAGCTTCCCTTTGAAAGTTTCATACCAGAACGTAGATTCGCGGTATACTGGATAGCAAAACTACTGTCATTACGTCCATCCATAGCATAGGTGACTGCTGCGTTAGAAAGTTCCGTTTTTCTTCCATCTACTCGGTCATAAATCTCTGCTATCGCATTAAGACCACTAGGTCTGGTAAAGTCGTTCAATCGCCCCCATTTTAGGAAGGTATTTGGCACACCGTTCTTCAATTGCAAGTAGTAACGTTCCTGAGAACCGTTCATCTGCATGTAGTTTCTATGACGTGAGTTTTCCAAAGAACGGAAACCAGCCATATAGTAGTCTTTCGTATTTTCCGCACTTGTCGTTGTATAAGTGATGCGGTATCCTTCTAGACGGGCAGAACCTTTAGGGTGAAAGGCATAGATGTTTGCGGTTGCGTTGTTAATTGTTTGGAAAGCAAAGTCACCTGCTTTTTTCACTTTGTCAGTAATTTTATCTGTCTGATAAAATACAGATGCGTCTCTATGAGCAAAGTCATCCAAAGATGTCAAACTTCCTTTTCCGACACCGTTTGGTCCAACACCACTGGCATCGTTATAGTAGAAAGAGCCACTGTTGTTGTCTGCATTCCCGACAGCCCAACGCATATCGCCTTGCTTGCTGTTAGTACGGAAGGCCGTATCACCATTTCCGCTACCCAAAAGATTCCATGCTCCACTTTGATTATCTTTTTGATAGAACTTCATCTCCGTAATAGTGTGGCCTTTTGGTACGGTAAAGTAGAAGTATGGGTTATCGTGCGGTTCTCCACCTTCGTTGAAGACAACTTCCCACTGAGTTGTTTGTCCCGAACGAGTAGCCTTCATATAGACTTGGCTTTTAATATCTGCAACTTGAACACGAGTGGCAACATTGGCTCTCCCTGGCGGTCTATCATTTGCCTGTCGTCCCTGAGTCGCATACAGGAAGGTTCCTTCTTTATAGATACCTCTTGCCTGAGAGTTGTGGGCAGTCGCATCAGTGTTCGTTACTACATATCCAACTGTAGCTGTGGAGAAACCATATCTTGCACTGTTAGGATCGTTTTCAGTTGCACCTCCTGGAGCCTCTCTGAAACTTACCCCTCGCTCCATTAGCGTACCATTTACAGCACTGCGTTTACCATTGCTTGCGCGGAGGACAACATTAGCGATAGATGCTTCTGCAGCCTTGGCTTGCTTGATAACTGCTGTTAGGTCAGCAGTTGGATTTTTCAGCGCTTCTTCGATAGCTGTTACGGCATCATTGACCTTAGCAACAGCTGCATCTGTATTTGGCAAACCAACAGACTTAGCTAGGTATTCACCCATAGAGGCTGAAATTTTAGAAAGACGTTTACGGTCTTCTTCAGCTTTTTTCGTTGCTGTTGCATCTGCAGATGCTGCAACAGCCGCATCTGTTGTCGCTGTCGTCAAGCTATTTGCTACAGAAGTAGGAGTGTCCAAGCTTTGACCAATGTGAGCAATCGTAGTCAAGTTACGATTGATAGCATCAGTAAGAGCTGTAGTTGCAGCCGGTTCTTCTTTACGAGTAGAAGCTGCACGATCTGCAACTGTCTCTGAAGAAGCAGTTGTCACAGACTCTGCAGTTGCAGGTTTGCTTGATTCTGAACTTGCTACTGATTGACTAGCTGATTCACTTAGAGAAACTGATTCGCTGAGAGAAGCTGACTCACTAAGAGATTTACTTGCGCTTTCTGATAGGCTTTGAGATTGACTATCGTTTTCTGATAGACTTTGAGACTGAGTCGTAGAGCCTGACTCTGGCTGACTAGCAGTGGTTGACTGAGTAGCACTTGCTGCTCCTTCTTCTGCCTTGTCTTTTACTGTCCCTAAAACCGCTGAATCTTTCAAGGCAAGAGGTTTTTCTCCTCCTACTTCTTTTTCAACCGTTACATTCTCATTTGCATATACATGTCCTTGAGTAGCCATCGCTCCCCCAAGCACCGTTCCAGCTGCCGCTATCCCTCTCAGGATATCCAAGCCTGTCAACGTACTTGAGTTGTGTTCTTCCACAACCTCTGTCACGACTTGAGCAGCATCTACACCGCCGCGTAAAACTTTAAAGAGTCCAAATTGAGAAGTTGAGGCACGCAGCCAATGCTTACCTGACTTGATCAATTTGAAACGGGTCACACGATCCGTCTCTCTATATTCACCGTTTTGGCGTCTAAAAAACATATTTTTAGATTCCTTCCTAATCGTTTTTATGTGTATTTGGCAATAAAATACCAAAATATATTATACACTTTAAATGCAAGTAATTCAATAAGTTCCAAAA
>NZ_JAPVZI010000024.1:0-4954 GCF_041432315.1 Streptococcus sp. 27098_8_76
AAAAAAAATTGATGTAAAATAAAAAGTGTCTGTTAGTTTTCAAACTACTGACAGACACAAAAAAAGTCTTACTATTGCCGCCAAGCTTCTCGTAAGACCTCAAATATTTTCAAACTAAAGAAATTATATCAAATTGGCTTTCTAAAGTCAATCATATAATTTTATAAAAATTTGAGTGTCTTTTCTTTTGAGAGGTTTGCGGAATGAGTAAGCAAAATCTTAAAAGAAAGGACATTTTTTTATGTCACAAATCGATAAATTGAAAGCTCTTCAAGAGAGCAAAAACAAAACTGCAAACTTAACTTTATTTAGTAACGTCGTTGTAATCGACGTAGGAATTAAGCCGAGTCAACATTTTCCAAAATTGAAAGATGATTTAGGAAATAAAATCAAAGACGAAAATGGCAAGGATAAGCGTTCCGATGTTTCGGATGGGTATACTTACTCTTTCGTTGAATTTGCAACTGGGAAAATGGTTAAAATTGTTCTTCAAGAAGAGCGAAAATTTGAGCTCTTGGGCTCTTATAAGGTCGTGGGCTTTGGTTACGACATTAAGTCAGCAAATATGATTTTCATTGAACAGAAAGGTCAGATTGTTGAATATTAGCCGATAACGTGGGACAGTGGGAGCTTCGCTCCCACTGGTAAGCCCCCCTCAATAATCATGGGGGCACCACGTACATCGTGAGGTGCTGAAATCCCTAGAATGACAGGGCTTTAGATACAATTTGGCACTTTTAAAAATTTTGACAATTAAGGATATATAAACATGCAAAAATACAAAATAGACTGGCTCTCGTTTTCGGTTAGATGTTACGATGATGAACCAACAAATACACTAGATGAAAATATCTTAGAATTGCTCGGTTATGATTTTGCTGAAGAATTTGGCAAAGATATCTCTGGGAAAAACTTTTACAATCAAGGTGCAACTCTTGGGAACTATGTGAATGTGTTTTGGAACGATTACACGAATGAAAAAAATCCCGTTCGTAAAAATAGCTCAAAAACAATGAACGTCGTGTTTACGGGTCAAGGTTCTACTGATTTAGCACTTCGTAATGATAATGACTGGGTTAAAATATTTACGATTTTAACGACGTATGAGCCGAAAAACAAGCCAAAACCAAAAGATGAAGAAGATAAACCCTCGGTAAATATAACGCGTATTGATATCGCATTAGATGATTATGATGAACTCGTTAAATTTGACGATATCGAAAAGAAATTGAAAAAGGGGCATTATCGCTCATCAAAACGTTCGTACAATATTGTTAAAACCTCAGACCAAAATGGTCAGAAGTTGGGCGAAAGTATATACCTCGGCAACGCTCGCACCGCGAGCGGCAGTCGCGGGAATGTGTATGCTAGGTTTTATGATAAGCTAGCACAATACCTTGACAAGAATCAACTCGTAACGTCTGATGTCCGTGAATATTGGAAAAAAACGGGTAAAGAAACTTGGCAACGTTACGAGATAAGTTTTTCAAAAAACTATACAAATAGCATTGTTGAAGATATCTTAAAAGGTGAAAGTATTGATAAAATTTTCAAAACCTCGCTCCGAAATCTCCTAGAAATTTTAACCCCGAGGGGCAAGAATAAAAATCGGTGGTATAAAACTAAATGGTGGGAAGATTTTTTGCAGTACGATGAAAGAAAAGGCTTCGACTTACCAGAGCGCGATGTCATGCTTGCTGAAACTCTTGAATGGCTCAGAGTGGCGGTTTTACCGAGTTTAAACGTACTAGAAAAAATCGGACAAGAGCGCGGATTTGATATCTATGACTTGCTTCGTAAGGCAAAAAAACCTAACGAGCTATCGAAAAAGCAGAGCCGAATAATTTCAGATACACGAAACAAGTCAGACGAAATAATTAACGACTATCTGACTAAATTTTTACTTGGTATCAAAATAGAAAAAGAGCGAGGTGGCGAATAATGGCAGTCATCTATAAAAAGAACGCTCAAAACGTGTACAAAATACCGCTGTACCGTCTGTTTTGGTTCTGGTGGTTGCTAGTTGTATCTTTAGCTGTTTTGTCCTCCATAATCGGATTGATTATCTCTATTAAAGCTGTTCAGTTTGCTCTTTGGTCGCTTGTGTGCGTTTTGATGATTGTACGAGCGTATTCACTGATGAAATCAGTGATCAAAGCGAAGTCAATCAAAACGTACATCACGCAAAAAGGAGCAGAACGAGCAATCACAAAGAGTTTACTCGCAACGATGTCAGTCAATCAACTGCGCGATACTCCACACATCGCTGTTCCGAGAGTGAGGGTAGGCGCAAGCCTACCCTCTCACGTAAAAGTGACCGTGGAAAAGCTCCCAGGAATGTATGATATCGACAAATTGACTGAGGATATAAACGCAAGCTTTCGAGGAAAATTAGGCGCTTATGCGGTCGTTTCAAGTCGTATTACAGACGACGGTCTGTACTATAAATTTGTACTTGAAGATAAAGGCTCGGATAAAACTTGGCGACCAAAGAGCCTTGAAGAGATGAAGCGAAAGAGCCACGAAATCAAGTTGCAGAATGATTTGATTATAAATCTTGCTGATAAACCGCATTTAATAGCGTGGGGGAAATCGGGAAGTGGTAAAAGTAGTTTGCTTTTCTCAATACTCTTGCAACTGTTTTTGAACGGTTCTGAAGTGTATTTTATCGACCCTAAGAGCGAATTTTCAGCCTTTCAAGAGTTCTATCCGTCGGAACGAATTCAAGAAGATACTGAACCGATTTTGGAACTGCTGAGATACGTTTGCGATGAGCTGAGAAGACGACAAAAAATCGTCGCTAAAGCTGTCAAAAAACAGCAAAAAATCGGCTTGCGTGGCTACGATATCGGTTTGACTCCAATCGTTGTCGTCGCTGATGAAATCGGCTCAGCTGTTGCAAGTATGGACAGTAAACAGAAAAAAGAGTTTTTGGCTCTACTCACTCAAATCGTCCAAAAAGGGCGGTCTGTATCCGTGTTTTGTATCGTCGCAACGCAAAGCCCGAAAACTGATACCACGCTTTCAAGTGACATCAGAAGTCAGTTTGCGACCAAAATATTATTAGGTTCTGCGAATGCAGAAACGCAACGCATGGCGTTTGACGGTGAGGTTGCGACAAAAGGCGGAGTTGAACGTTTTAGAGGATTTTATATATCCGACGGAAAGACAGACGAGACCCCGCTTTCCTTTGCTGTGACTGATTTGCATACATATCATCTAAATGACCTTAAATGCTTTGAAAAAGCGTATAAAATGGGTTTGCAGTCAGATGAGCATAAAAAATAAACAGAATAGGAATAATAAAAAAAAGTCATATCTTTCATGCTAAAATTTTAGTTATGAGAGATATGATTTTAAATATTAAAAGAAAAGCAATAGCTTTAGATTTAGATGCTGATTATACAACTATTGAAAATCAGTTAATTGATTTGAAGCAACAGATAAAAATTTTAGATGAATTTTTAGATTTAAAAATCTTAGACGTGTAAGATTTTATTTCCAAAATTCCCACCATTTTTTGGATGTTTCTATTAGTTTTGTATCACGGTTATAGATAATTTGTTGAAGATTTGCGATTTGCATATCTTTTGTTTTCAACTGGTCTTTTAAGATTTCAATGATATCATCAGTGATATCATTTTTGTTATCATTGATATTATCGTTGATATCTTCTCCTAGAATGATTCTTTTAATAAATTCATTTACAGAGATACCTTTATCTTTTGCCTTTTGTGTGATTATAGCTTTTTCTTTTTGTGTGGTACGTATTATGATTTGTACCTGTTTGTTTTCTGCCATGATATCACCTTTTATATCTAAATGTTATCTCTATTATATCATCTTTCTTGAGTATATGATTGTACTGGATTATTTAATCTCATACAAGCGAGTATATAATCAGTATCAGTCATATCTGATAATTCTGCAAAATGAGTTGTCGCTTTATCTTTGTTCCATTGCTCAATGTCGAGCGGTTCAAAAAATTTTTCAAATAAAGCGGTCAGCATGACTTCCATGGCTTCCCTTTTGGTAACTTTTGGCGGTTCATATTGTTCTTCTTCAAGTTGTTGCTGGTGACTTTCATTTGTCTGATTTCTTATGTCTTCTATGTATTGTTCAACATTTTGACGATATTCTTCTAGTTCTTCAATATCAATATTGCTATGTTTAAGTAGATAAGATTCTACTTTGCGATATAATTGTTGTAGTTGTTGAGGAGTAAATACTTTCGTGTGTTTACGTCCGATTAGTTTACTTTCTGCATTATCCCAAATATCTAGTTCTCTGAGTGCTCTTGTAAATTTAATTCGTAATTTTCTTTGATTTTTTTCTGTATTTGGAATTTCGAATCTTGTACATTGTTCTTTTATGAATTGGGTTAGAGTTGTATAGTTTTCCATTTGGAACCCCCTTTTTGTTACATGTTATAGATATATTGTACATTGTTTGCTTGTTTAAATCAACTATTAAAGGCACTTTTATCAAAAATTACAATGCACATATTCTTGACAGTGTACATTTATTGTGATATACTTAAAGCATGAAGATATAGAAAGTAGGTGAGATTATGAACGACGAAGAGATTGAAAAATTTGTCTTGGATTTCATTGACGATGAAAAAATCACGCAAGATTTTGTTGAAGCCGTCAATGAATTGCAAGCAGACTCTGACGGAGGAAACATTGACCCTCCGGAGATTGTTCCTCCACGTTTTGAGCGTTGATTGTTGATTTTTAAAATTTTCTTCCGTCGGCGCAAACGTAAAAGCACGACGATCAAATCGACGCGTCAAGGAGTAAAGCGTAGCGTACCTTGCGCAAGATTATCGTTGTGCTAGTTTGAACAAGCCAGACGAAGAAAATTAAAAATCATTTCTTCCAGAGGCCGAGTCCAGCGTCGTACGCTGGTCAGGTGTGGGCAGAGGCCCACAAGAAATTAAGGGTTTACATCT
>NZ_JAPVZI010000025.1:0-4468 GCF_041432315.1 Streptococcus sp. 27098_8_76
TAAATTTAAAAAATCGATAGATTATACAAAAAAAGCGAACAAGACAGAATTCTGAGTGTCAGATAACTCGTTTTGTTCGCTTTTTATATTTAAGGTTAGACTTTTGTCCCAGACTCCTTTTTGAGGTGCTTTTTGAAAGCCATCAAATGATGATTTTTCAGAGAGAGCAAAAAACTGTCCTCTTTATATTTTAAACGTTTAAATGTCTTCTTTAAACAGTTTATTAAAGAAACCGTCTGTGTTTTTAAGAAGGGCTTTGAATACTTTAGATTTCAAGTCCACTGTATTTTTGAAATGATCTTTAATTTTCGGATCTGACATACCATCAAGATCTTTTTGAACAGCTCTAGCAAATAAAGGCCTTAACTCATCATAGTTACTGATATGGACGCCATCAATATCGATACTTTCAAAACCTTTCTTAGCTTTAGCAAGAACCTCCTCGTACCAATGTCTCTTCCATTCCTCAAGAGTATTAAAGTTTCCTTTCGATACTTTATTAATTATTAGCTTATCGCTTAGTAAACCGTGATTGTTTTTATCTGCTTCTGCTTTGTATTTATTTGATACATAACTGATAAAGCCATTTTCATAACCATAATATCCCCACATACGGAAAGCATTGTGCTTAAACGATAATGAACCAGGTGCACCATCACTCGTATTCCCACCGTAAATTCCTGCCATCATATTGACATTTACGTAAGCTGAATTTGGTGTAAAATCCTCTGGTCTATAACGTCCGTTACCTGGATTTCCGTGAATGGTCATGAAATTATTATTTACTAAGTCATCAATGGTGTTCAGTGGTGTTATTCTCTCAGCGTCTGTCAAGTCACGCACTTTGTCCCATTGGTGAGGACCACTTAGTTTATTTCTATCCATTGGTCGACGTATTTCACGGTCAATTTTCTTGAACCATTTACTATTGTCACCTTTAACCTTAGGAAGAACAGCTTCAGCTTCAGCATAATCAAGCATCATCATAGCTTCATTGTAGTTCTTCATGTAGTGGTCGATTTGGTCACGTGTTTGAAGTTTGTCAGGGTCGGGATTATACCATTGATTTCCATCATTTGGACGATGGTAGGCCATGTTAATACCCAATGCACCATACTCACCATTTGTTGTTGACTTATCAGGAGTTTGTAACATGCCTTGAGCAAAGGCTTCTAAATCCGTACCTTGACGATGCCAATATCCACCATAGTAAACCATACGATCATTAACGTGAGTAGTTTCATGTGTAAATGCGGATGTTCCAAAATCACTAATTAAATCTGTCATAACGAAATAAACTGCATCCATCGGTTGCGGTGCTGCAAAAATATATGCATATGCTCCGTATCCATATTGGTAAGGATGATACTTCCCAATACGACCAAAGAATTCCCTGACTGGAGTATAGTCTGGTTTTCCATTTCTATGTCCGAATCTATCAGGCCAACCATCTGGAGCGTTATGATTATCCCATACAGGAGTTGGAACTCCATTTTGACTCTTAAGAAGTTTATCGCGGACATTATCAGTAGCAAGACGTGACCAAAAATCTAAGTAATTAACTTGCTCTTTAGCACGTTTATTGATTTCACTCTTGAACGCTTCACGTTTTTCTGCTGTATCTTTACCATACTTTTCAAACGAACTAAATGAGATAGTATTATACGTTGAAATCATAAATAAATGTGCATCTTTCAAGTTCAGAAGCGGTAAAATCATACGTCCATGTTGTCCGTTATTAAGTCCTTCATATAGACGATATTTTTTATTAGCAAATGCAGGGTTAGTTGACGGTTGTTCAACTACATAAGCATTCTTTTCAATAGCTCTCTTAAACCAAACATTTATGTCTGTTTCATTTGTGAATAATTTCATATTGTAGGTCAAGAAGTCATGTAAACTACTTTTATCTGTTGCCCCTGAAATTATATCACGATAAGCATCTTGCGTTCTATCTCCTTTTAGATTATTTTCTGCAGAACCAATGTTAATCAATCTATCAATAACACTTGCTGTTTTACCATAGAAGTCAGGTTTAAACATCATCACATCTTTGATACTCAAATCACCATATTTGATATCATAGTAACGATTAAGATAAGTTAGCCCCATCATAATTTTAGCTTTGTTATCTTCAACTTTCTTCAGTAAAGCACGTTCAGCTAATTTATTATCATTGAGTTGATGATCTTCATTTTCAAGTATCTGTTTTACCAATTTGTCAAGATTTGATTTAACTTCAGAGAAACTTTCTTCAAGGAATAAATCTCTAATGTATCCATTTTGACGACCCACACTATTAGCATTAGCATCTTTCTTAGTATCTCTCTTAGCGAGAAGTTGACGCACTCCATCAGACTCTAATTCTACGCTAGATAACTTAGACTTTATATCAGTCAACAACTGAGCGCGGTCTTTCTCAACCATATTTGGTGTATAGACAATGTTTTGACCTGTTACATCATACTCTTTTACTTGAGCTACTTTAGAATCAGCTTTAGCGGTAACTACCATTTCTTCTTTAGTTCCATCCGCATAGTGAATCATTATTTTATCGATATCCGATAAATCGGTCACGAATTGACCATCCTTCATCCCCGTAACAGAAAGGACTTCTTTCTTAGCTAAGTTTGAATCTTCTGCAAGTTTGTTACCTTGGTTTACAATCCACTCTTTGTTGTAGAACGGTTGAAGTTTTTCAATGTTACGATAAGCCAGATCTCTATCTACTTTATAGTCTTGGGTTGACTTATATTCATCTTCTTTTCTGGTTAAACGGTTTAAGCGATTGACCACAGGTTCGTTGATTTCGTATTTATCTGCGGTGATACCTGTAGCTTCAATCTTAGATTTTGCCTCTTCTTCAGAAATAGGTTTAATACGATTTTTATCTTTTGAACGCTGGTAGCTAAAATTCCCATCACTGACACCTACTACAACGTAATTTCGTTTCACATTATTTCCTGTCCAATAGCCATCATCATAATCAATATCACTAGAACCATAGAAAATTTCACCATTAGATACTTTCATCATTGAGACAGAATCTTCAATCGAACCATGCATCTTAAGACTTCCAACAGCACCACCAACTTCAATTGGTTCCTCCACATCTATTGTACCTTTAACAACAGATTTTTTAATAGCTCCCTCTCTACCTACAGTATGGTTATTACCACTATTTTGCGACCAGTAAGCTATACCTGCAGCCTTAGCTTTCTTCCCTCGAATATTGGCATCTACATAAGCCTGCTCTACCAGCCCCTTCCAGTTTTCACCAACAATACCAGTCAAGAACGAACTACCTGTGCCAATAGAGGTCACATTCCCAATAAAAGCTACATTTCTCAATGTACCGCCACTATCAATCTTATCAATAAATCCAGATACCCAGTTTCTACCTAATACGTTACCAGTCACTTTGACATCTTCAATTTTAGCGCCGCCTTTAATAGTGTCGGCAATCGGAGCAATTCGGTCTGCCCATGGCATATTTATGTCAACATTACCAAGATTAATATTCTTAATCGTTCCACCAATAACATTGCCAAATAACGGACGTGACAGGTTATGAATGGTATAGTGATTATCACCATCACTCAAGAGCTTACCTTTGAAATCTTTCGTAACATATGATTTACCAAATGCTGATACATTTGTGGCATTAAGGTCAGCACCCAATTTAAACTCGCCATTTGGATGTTCTTGCATATCTCTCACAAGTTCATTGAAATTGTAATATACATTATTGACTTTTGGAACTGGTTTTTCAATATAATGCACATACTTATTACGAACCTTCGTTGGATCTGTATGTTGAATCAAATCTTGAGCTTCGGCAGTGATTTTATAAAGTTTTTGGCCTTCTTCAGTTACTTCCTCAATTTTATCAACTGCTAAACGTGTTACTTTATTATCACGACTAGTGATTTTTAAGTACATTTTCTTCACATCTTTATCTGAAGGTTTTTCAGTCATAAAATCACTAGGTGTTTCAGTACCATCGTCATTTACCTTCACTAAATTAGTAGATGCGATATTTTTAATTTCAACTTTTTTCAACTCTAAACGTAAAGGTTTTTCATCCAATTTAGACGTTTCATCACCTTCACCACGGTTGTAAGTCATTGTTGTTGCAATTTTATAATCTTTAAATAAATCCAAACCTTGAATAGCATCTGTCAATTTTTCTTTAGATAAATCAACTCGCTTAACAACAGTGTCCCCATCTTTAATCTCAGCTATAATGCTCTTGATTTCAGCATTATCTGTATTTTCAAGAGTGTAATCCAATTTAGCTGAACGAGCCATCGCATCTTCTGTTACCTTATCCAAAGTCAAAGTTGGTGCAACTTTTGTAGTATATTCAGGTAACACTTGTTGAACCTCAGGTTCTCCCTTTTCAGTGACTACAGCTTCTGGTAAATCTTGTTGAACCTCAGGTTCTCCTTTTTCAGTGACTACAGCT
>NZ_JAPVZI010000026.1:0-3969 GCF_041432315.1 Streptococcus sp. 27098_8_76
AAAAAAAAAGAACGTATAATAGTTTTAGGGAAGAACTAGCTTACCTTGACGTTACTTTTTAAAAGTGCTAAAATTATAAGAAAGCATTACCAAAAAAAAGAAAAAGGACGTCTATCGCCGGCAAGCTGATTCAACGTCCTCATCTAATTCTTATTAGATTCTATCAGAAAAGACCGAAAAGGTCAAGTGGATTGGACTAAATAAGAAACAAGACGAGGGCGCCCTAGATAATTATCTGGAGGGCCTTTTATTTTGGCAAATAATAAAAATAACGATTGGAAGACGTTTCTTCCTACGCAAACAAGTTCAAAAGAGAGTTTTACTCTTATTGTTCAATATCCTGGAACTACTCCAGTGCAGTATTTTCCCAAGTTAAAAAATCCTGATGGCTCGAACGTGATCGGGGCGGACGGAAGACCGCAACGTTCACAAGAGCCACAAGGCTGGACGTATCTGCTCACACACTTTGGAACTGGTGACCGTGTCAGAGTTGTTTTTGATGGAAAGTATGACCTCAGCCCAGGGGCTCTTTATGAGCTTCAAGCGTCAGGCTATCACTTTAGCAAAGACCACTCTTACTACTTGGACGAGCTCGAAGCTCTTTCTGTTGCTCATAATTTTGCAGGTAGCCAAAATGATAACAACAAGTAAAGACGGTTGGTGCGATAGGTCAGACGCTGAGATTTTGAACAGTCTGAAAGACTGGGTTTCAAGATGTGATGTGAAGTATGTCAAAAGTGATGCCTTGAAAAAGATTGATTCTGCTTTTGCTTTGTGGGGTGGCGGTCGATATGTTGAAGCCGTGCACCTGCTAGAGGAAAACAAAGTTTTTCTAGAAAAATCTGATTGGCCTTACTATGCGTTAGGTATTCAGATTTTGAGAGCTAGAAAACACGAGTTTTTCAATGAATAACGAGAATTTCCAGGGGAGCCCGAAAGGGCGAACCTGGACCCCCCGTTATGATAATTATGGGGGGTTCAAGGACAAACGGGTGTTTTTATGAAAAAAGAAAAAAATTTAAACAATGTTTTGAAAGATGTTCTGAATGTGTCTATTGACTACTTGAACGTGGTTTTTACGTCTGACCTAATTTGGGACGGTGACGAGGTTGTTTCTCCTCGGTTTGCTTTCCTTGATTTTTTGGGGTTGGATTTAGTTAGTGGCTCTTTTTCTGAGGGAAAAGGGATTTATGGATATAACGAAAGTGTTCGCTCTGATGGTGTAATTATTGCGTGGAAAGCTGACAATTCTAGCATTTTATACTCATTTTCAGGTATTGGTTGCGCTCGTCTTGGCTTGAGCGATAAAGATTTTTTAGTGAAAGTGATGAAATACATTGAGCAAAATGGGGGCTGGATTTCGCGCATTGATATAGCCCTGGACGTTGCAAACAATACTATTTTCCCTTTGTCTAAAATGATTGAAAAGCTTGAAAATCAAGAGTTTACAAGCAAGAAAAGACGTTTTAACCGATTTGATGAAAGAGATGCAACGGGTAACTTGCTAGGTTCTACCGTGTATTTTGGTAAAAGTCGGGCTGACGTAGGAAGCAAGGGAAACGTCTATTTAAGAGCTTATCGCAAGGACTTAGAGCTTATCTCTAAAGGCGAGCAGTTGCCTGCTTGGGCAGATGGTTGCGATACTATAGAGCGTTTTGAGTTATCTTTCAACGGTAGAAGTAAAACCGAACTTGTAAGACGGGAGATTATAGTCAAAAAAGGCGAGTTATTGCCTTTGCATTTGGCTTTGCTTGCTGACGTTGTGACTTTTAAAGTTCCGCCACAAGGTAAGGACAAGAAAAAAAGTCGTTGGGAAGTTGATCAGTCCTGGCTCAACTTCCTAAGTCAGCAAAAAGCTACACAACACGAGTTGAAAGAGCCTGAACCTGGCTTAAATGATATAAAATCAATGCTGAGTTGGCTTCATCGTTCTGTTGCTCCGTCATTGTCTCTTTTAGCTAAAATAAGCGAAGAAAAAGACATAGATTTTTGGAAAATCTTGCAAAATGAAACTCATTTAAGAGAGTTGAACTATGAGCAAGAATCTTTAAAATCTCATAAAAGCATTGAAGAGATAGACAGTAAGACGCTAGAAAAAATAGTGAAAATCCTTCTAAGTGGTCAAAGCTCCTATGTTTCTAATCCTGAAGAGTGGGAAGAAATAGATATGGAGCAGAGACTTAAGGAGCTGGAAGAGCTGAAAAGGAAGAGGGAAGAAGCTGAAGCGGAGCGAAGAAGACAGGCTAAGGAAAAAAGAAAGTTAGCTACTGACCAAGTTAATGAAAGAGTTAAAAAAATTAAAAACAGACTAGAGAAAAAAACTGAGAAAGAACGTCAGAAGCTGGAGAGAGCAAAACAGAGATTAGCGAAACAAAAAGAAAAGTTAGAGCTAGAAAGAGAGAAAATGAGAAGAAAAATCATAAGAGAGCTGAAAAGGGAAGCTAAGGAGAAAGGAGATGAGAAAGTTTGAGCTAGTAGAGGGCTCTTTCCAGGAGCAGGGCGCTTCTAAGTGGCGCACCTGGTGGAGCCGTTGGGGCTATTATAAGCGCTTTGGAGTGCTGAACGGGTGGAAGCTCCTGAAACTCCGTGAAGCTCTGACACGTGCTTTTTTAGACGTGCAGTCAGTAAATCCAATGCTGAAAACCACTCTTGTTGGTGTGCCCTGGATTGAGCTACTAGCAAGGGATGGTGTGTTAGAGGTCAAAATTGAAAGACTTCCTGGACTTGATGAAGACGAAAAACTTGCTGAACTTATCTCAGTAGCGACAAGAAAAGACTGGGAAGCCTTTGAGGTGGTGGACTTTTGGCGAGAGCCTGGGGGCGTTTATTCGGTCTTTATCCTTGAGGACGTGGGGTCTGATAAGCGTTTAGACGTGACCTCTGTTATTTCCTCTGCGGTGCCTTTTAAGATTGTTCTGCAAAAGGGGCTTAGTGTCGATTTTGAAAAGTCTCCAGGTCTCGGCTTGTTTGGTAAGTCAGGAGCAGGGAAAACAACAACGCTTCTTGCTTTCCTGGCTCAATTCTTAGCAGGTGGCTCCCAGGTTTACCTGGTAGATGGTAAGAATGAGCTTCAGGCTCTCTCTAACGTCTTGCAACGTGCTTCTGGAGTCTCTGACGTCCTTTCTATGCTTGGCTATGTTGTAGCTCAAATGGAGCAGAGAGAAGCCTTCCTCGGTAAAGAGGGAGCACGTCAGCAACGTCTAGGGCTGAAAGCTAGCGAGGTGGGGCTTACTCCGCTAGTGGTCGCCATCGATGAGCTCGGGGCTCTTGTCGCTTCTGCGCAAGCAAAAGAAAAAGCAGAGCTGATCGCTTTGCTTACTCAGATAGCCTTAAAAGGTCGCTCAAGTGGCGTTATTCTTGTAGTTGCTTCGCAGTTTGCTAGCGTGGACACTATCCCGAATGCCGTGAGGTCGCAACTATCGACAAAAATTCTTCTCGGCTCTGCACCTGCTGAACTGGTGCGAATGGTGTTCCCGACGTCAAGCCCTGGAGCTCGCTCTGCTCGTCAGTTTGAAGGCTTTGTCTACATAGACGGACAGCGAGGACGTGAGCCGAGCCGTTATCAGGTTCCAGCTCTCGGAAAATTGGAAAATGTTTCTAAATGGGGGGGCTTTGTAGTGGCTTTGGATACAGAAAGGGCACTAGTCTAGACCCTTTACAAGTGGACTTGGCAAGGTAGGCTTGTGACCGCCAGCCGAAAGGCTGAAAGACTTTCGGGGGTCGGGCTTGCCTAAGACCGTCGCCAAGAGGCACCACTTGTAGAAGGGTGCCCGAAACGGGGGGAAAACCCTGTAAAAATGGCTTTTTCCAATTTCCCGTTAATTTGGCGTTTTAGAGAAGTTTTAGGGGTATCGTACCAGGACGAGCTTCAAGCGAAAATAAAGCTGATTTTCTTTGTTCTCTACAAGAAAATGAAAAAAATGAAAAAATAAAAAAATGGAGTGATGGGGATTTCACGTCCATTTGCGC
>NZ_JAPVZI010000027.1:0-2565 GCF_041432315.1 Streptococcus sp. 27098_8_76
CTAAAAAAATCTAACCACAAAGTAAGCTAACACCAAGCAGTACAAGGGTTTGTCCAATTCTCACCACATCCTAAAACGTATCAATGGATTCTGTGCAGTTCTGCCTTATTCCTTGCTTAATTTATTCCATGACTAATTGACAATAAGAAACCCTCACTGGACGTACTTTGTCCGTATCCGTTCCGAAGGCTAAAGCCTTTCGGCTCGTCACGTCCTAGCGTACTCTGTTCGGCTTATTGTCAATCAGCTTTCACGGCATAAACGCAAGAAAAGGCATAGACATTGTGCCTACACCTTTTAGAAAACTACTACATAGTTTTTTATATCCTTGTTCCAGCAAGCAACCAAGGCTCTGCCTTTGCTTGTGTCATCATTTTCATCACTAACATTCACTAAGTCGCCATCTTCTAAGTCGTCCAATTCTAAATCTTTTTTGATTTGCTTAAACAACTTTCCAAACCCTATTTGACGTTTTCGATATAAACCGTCCATGATTTCGCCTGTGATTCTTAGTTTAGTTTCCTCTGACAACTCCTGACCGTCTTTGTCTGTGTCTACGTCAAAGGGTTTGATAGGGTACTTAGCAGTTTCTTTTACTGCCTTATCTATCTCTTTCGATTCTGTGCTTTTAACCACCTTGATATTTACCACAGGGTCATAATCTAATTTCATTGCCTTTTTCCAAAGTTCAATCCATTCTGTCTGTGGTATATAGTTTTCTGAGTTCTTAAAGTAAGTGGGTTTGACCATCAACAATACATGAAAGTGTGGGTGGTATTCCTCTGTGTCATGATTCCGTGTGACCTCTAAAGACCTCACAAAACCGATAATATTTTTATCAACTTTCTTGTACTTGAAAAGCCTATTAAAGCCTTTTGACATTTCAGATATATCATCCTTCAACTTGTCAGAACTCATATTTTTAATTGTCAAAGTCAAGAATAAAAAGCGAGCTTTAGGATATTCTTGTATTGCTTTATCTATGATTCTACTTGACTGATAAGAGTATTTTAAGGCTTTTCTCCAGTTACAGATAGCACACAGTTTGTTCTTACAAAACCAAGTCCGAACAAGTCTCAAAGTACCATCACTTTTTTCTTCAAACTCCAATACCTCTGAGCATTCACTGACATTTTCAGCACAGGGAAAATGGAGCTTTTTAAGCCTATCAGCAAGTTCTAAACTAGATAACTTTCTTTTGCTCCAGAGTCTATCTTTTCCTGCCTTAGAAACATCTTTTAGGATTTCTCCTAAAGTGTTCCCAGTGCATGGGTATTGATTTTCATCAACCATCATGATATAATCAGAGTGCAATTTAAAAACACTAAAAAACCTCAGCACTCTGCCTTTCCGTATGTAATTTTGTGTAGCAACTTAATTATACACCAAGCGTTCAACCAGTGCAAGGGTTTTTCTTTTTGTCTTTTTTCCTTGTGTATCAACGCTTAGAGACTTTATAGTACCATAACTTTTAAAACTTGTTAAGTTACAGACTCACACTCAAAACCCTCTCTTGATTTTGGACAAAATCCGAGGGTTTTTCTGTGTTTCAAAACTTACACTTTTTCCACCATTCCGTTCCACCCTATTCCACCATAAAAACTACACCCTTTATCTGTCTTAAACCCTTATTCCATAAGGCTTTGCGCCATCTAAAGGCTATACTTTTTTGGTGGTTTTCTAAAATCTTGTTATTTCTATATGTATCAAGACAAGAAGAAACTCCAAAAAATGACCCCTTTCAGGGTCATTTTTTTACGTTTCCCCTAACCCATTATTTAGCCAATCTCACACTGTTCATCATAAGCTCTTAAGACTGAAAAATCAGCTTTACGGACAACGTCCACACGCTTTTTAGTGCTAAGGTATTGACTATATAACTGTGCAGTACCATCATAGGCTTCTTGCTTGTTTGTAGCAATATACACCCCACAGTCTTTAGCAATGTCTCTACAAGAAACAACAGGAATAGCATAAACTAAAGCCAATTCATTCAGCACAGACATACATTGACGATAAGAAACACCTAAAGAATTTGCTAAGTCTTGCCCTGGAGTCATACCATTCGTTCTTAAAATCTTATAGGCTTCTTTGTGTAGTCCACTTAATTTATTTGCCATGATTATAACCCCTTTCGATTTGGAGTTCAATCTTAGCTACACCCTGTGCAATTCGTTCTTTTCTCTCATCACTCAAGGGTTTTCTAAGCCACTCAATAAGGGTATACCGAGATATACCAATGGATTCAGCAAGTTCATACTGACACACTTTGTTCTGTGAAAGCCACTTATTTAGCTTTTCTTTATCTGTTAGTTTATGCAAAAACTACCAACTTTCTAACCGTTTAACGGTATTATATTTGTTCCTCCTTAATGATTTTTATTGTTATTATTTCTAGCTGATTTCAGCCTTTTCCCTTAGACTAATACTAGTATACACCACCAATTTATATTGGCAACTATTATGCCCTTGAGTAGAAAGGTCGATTAAAAAACAAAACAAAAACCCCTCATCAGGATTCTATTTATTCAGCATTTACCTAAAAATATAAAAAACATGATACCT
>NZ_JAPVZI010000028.1:0-2502 GCF_041432315.1 Streptococcus sp. 27098_8_76
ATTATACCATTTTCAATGTTTTTAATCAAATAAAATCGTCTAAATACAGCTGATTTCAAGATATCAAGAAAGCGCGACCAACAAGTCTATAATAATTAAAAATGACTATGCATAACAATAGATATCCTCCCCTTAACTTTAAGATCTTCTTCAGATAGCTTCTATAAATATAAATTTATACTATTTTAAAATCAAATTCATAAACTTTCGTCTTATAAACAAATATATTATAGTTTTGATTAAACATCCTAGCGTTTTAATTTCAAAGTATATATTTATACAACGATATTTTTTGAATCATCTATCAACAAATGGGGAACTTTGATTTCAAATGAGTATAGTTTGTTGAAGTTAGAATAATATAACACAGGTTCTAAAATATTTTTATAAATTGATTTGAATTCAAAAATTAAATTGTTCAATTCTTATTTCATTTCACTATACGCCGTGACTGCTAAAATATTTCTAGAAATTATAGTAAAATGAACCAAAAATAGTACACAATGTGGTATAATTTTCTTATGGCATATTCAATAGATTTTCGTAAAAAAGTTCTCTCTTATTGTGAGCGAACAGGTAGTATAACAGAAGCATCACATGTTTTCCAAATCTCACGTAATACCATTTATGGCTGGTTAAAGCTAAAAGAGAAGACAGGAGAGCTAAACCATCAAGTAAAAGGAACAAAACCAAGAAAAGTTGATAGAGATAGACTCAAAAACTATCTTATACTCAATCGTTTTCAAAAAGCAACCTCGTCCATTGTCTGCTGACGGTGGACTTTAAAACACTTTTTTCCAATCCTTGAATAACTTCTTGAAGCTTATCAATGACGGCTTCCAATGTTTGGAAAGCCTTATTTTTAAAGCCTCGTTTTCGAATTTCTTTCCAGACTTGTTCAATAGGGTTCATTTATGGTGTATAAGGCGGAATAAAAGTTAACTCAATATTACCTGGAATCTCTAAGGTACTTGATTTATGCCATATAGCATTATCCATTACAAGTAGAATATAGTCATCTGGATAAGCTTGTGAGACTTGCCGTAGAAATTCATTCGTATTGCATCCTCCAGCAATAAGGAAGAAGGAATCTCCTGTCTGAGCATCTACTGCCCCATAACAATAGCGATATTCTCGCATATAATGACTAGGAATACTAGGTCTGATTCCTTGAGGAGCCCAACAAGAACTCATCTTACTGATTCTCCCGAAACCAGCTTCATCTTGGTACATCAAGCGTACTTTGTTATAAGTCTCCTCCTCTTTAAAGCGCTTACTTAAGGTCTCGAATGTAGATTTTATTTTTAGACGTCTCAATTGTCTGAGCGTCTGCCTTCTTGGGATGTTCAGGTCGAGGAGTGACTGTTCGCCAACCATGGCGTTTCAGGAGATAATAGAAACCATCGCGTGTGGAAGTGCGACCAATCTCTTTTTGATAGGCTTCAAATAACTGATTGACAGTTACAAATTCCCCAGCCTAAGCAGCTTCTATATGACGCTTTAGAAATGCTTGTTCTTCTTCGTAAGTCATATATTCTCGATGACATCCACCACGGGCCTCTTGAAGAAGAGCTTCTAAACCAAACTCTTTATATTTTTTCAAATTCCTCCAAACAGTTGTTTTATTGCAATCTAGCAGATCCATGATTTCCTTATAACTCTTTTCTTTTGAGCGAAAATAAATAATCTGTAGACGTTTGTGATATTTGGCGTACGATGAATCTCTTAGGAGTTGTTCAATTTTTTGTATTTCTTCATTTGTAAGTTTCATAACTACTATTATAAGATGTTTTTTGATTTTAGTCTAGTATTACTGACAATCCAGACGCTTATTTGACTGAAATAGCTGCTGAATTTGACTGTCATCCAACTACTATCCACTATGCTCTCAAAGCTATGGGCTACACTCGAAAAAAAAGAACCACACCTACTATGAACAAGACCCAGAAAAAGTAGCTTTATTTCTTAAAAATTTTAATAGTTTAAAGCACCTAGCACCTGTTTATATTGATGAAACAGGATTCGATACTTATTTTTATCGAGAATATGGTCGCTCTTTAAAAGGTCAGTTAATAAGAGGTAAAGTATCTGGAAGAAGATATCAGAGGATTTCTTTGGTTGCAGGGCTAACAAATGGTGAGTTAATCGCTCCAATGACTTACCAAGAAACAATGACGAGCGACTTTTTTGAAGCTTGGTTTCAGAAGTTTCTCTTACCAACATTAAACACACCATCAGTTATTATTATGGATAATGCAAGATTCCATAGAATGGGTAAGCTAGAACTCTTGTGTGAAGAGTTTGGGCATAAACTTTTACCTCTTCCTCCCTACTCACCTGAGTACAATCCTATTGAGAAAACATGGGCTCATATCAAAAAGCACCTCAAAAAGGTATTACCAAGTTGCAATACTTTTTTTGAGGCTCTTTTGTCTTGTTCTTGTTTCAATTGACTATAATTTGACTTCCCTAATAGATTTGTTCACATCCTATTTCAATCAA
>NZ_JAPVZI010000029.1:0-2163 GCF_041432315.1 Streptococcus sp. 27098_8_76
AGTTCCTAATCTGGAGATTTCTTATTTGCACTTTTCTTGTACAACTTTATTCCATGGTAAATAAGCCTCTAAAACCTCTTTGTTAACGAGAGTCTCCTCGTTTGGAAGATATTCTAGAAGATAGGATAGATATTTCTCGCTATTTAATTGATGACGTTTAGCTGTTTCTAACAAACTCATAATAATAGCCGTTGCTTTAGCTCCTTCAAAACTCTGAGAAAACAACCAATTTTTTCGTCCCATAACCAATGATTTAATGGCGCGTTCAGCTAGATTATTGGAAAGGACGAGATGCCCGTCTTTCAAAATTGTCTTAAAGGTTTCTTCATACTTGAGACTGTATTCAATTGCCCGTCCTAGTTTTGAACCAGGTAAAACTGACTGACGTCGACACCAAGCAAAGAAGTCTTCCATTAGGGGTTGGAGCTCTTCTTGACGTTTCTGTAGGCGTTCATCAGCTGACAAGGATTCCCAGTCTCCTTCCAAAGAAAATAACTGATCACAATAAGCTAAACCTTTAGCACCTAACGATGAGTTATCTGCTTGCTTGGGAGTCGACTCAAAAAACTTCCTTCTTACATGCGCCCAACAACCAACAAGTTTAGCTTTTCCCAGTTGACGATAAGCAGACCACATATCACAATGCACATATCCAGAATAATCTCCTAGGAATTCTTGCACTACTAAACCACTCCGACGCTGATCATGGTGGTAAAGCGTGATCCCTTGCTTCTCAGCTTTCCCAGACAAAAAAGTCCAATAGTAAGTCAGCTGACTATCACTTTCTAAGACCCGATAAGAGGTTTCATCCGCATGAAGAAGAGGTTGTTCTAACAACTTTTCTCGTAAAAGGTTATAAAGGGACTCTAAATAGTATTGACTCGCCTTGATATGCCAATTAGAGATTTCTTTACGTGTGATTGGTAAACCCATCCTAGCCCAATCTTCTTCTTGGCGATAATTGGGTACCTTCAGATTGAACTTCTGATGGATGGTGTGAGCGATAATAGAAGCTGAGCCAAGGCTATGCGCCAAAGGGGCTTTAGGAATAGGAGCTTTCACGATTTTATCACTCGAATTTTTCTCACTGCATGCTTGGCACTTATAAGCGTGTTGGATATGATCTATTCGTTTTAATTGCGCAGGAATAAAGACTAATTCTTGTCGTTGAAGGGTCGCTCCAATCTCTTTTAGCTCTCCCTGACAATCAGGGCAAATGCTCTCTTCTACTTGATGATGAACTTCTTCTGAATCAAATTGGGCAAGAAGAGCTTGGCGTTTCCCTTTAGATTTCTTACGTTTGTAGGTAATTTCCTCTGTTTCAACTGGGAACATCTCCATCTTCCTCAGATGGAGACTCTTCCTCAAAAAGGTTGAGTTGTCCAGAGGGACAAACACTTTTTTCAGAGGATTTTCCATAGAGCTTTTGAGTCAGATAAGTCACTTGTTCACGAAGAAGGGCAAGTTCATTGGTGAGACTATCAATTGTAGCACTCTGTTGTTGAATGATTTTCAATAATTCTTCCACGGGCTTCCCTCCTTGTTTTCTAACTTCATTATACTAAAAAGAAAGTCCTCATTTCAATAGAAATCACGACTTTCTGATGAATTTATTTTGGGAGTGATAGAAAAGCCCTTCATAAGCCAATCTACTTGTTCAGGTGTGAGAGCTTTGACATCCTTTTCTGTACTTGGCCAAGTCAACTTACCGTTCTCAAAGCGTTTATATAGTAGCCAAAATCCTTGACCATCCCAGTAAAGAGCTTTAAAGCGGTCTTTACGTCCACCACAAAAGAGAAAGACTTGACCTGAGAAAGGATCCAATTCAAAGTGGGTTTTAATGAGATAAGCCAGTGAATCAATGCCTTGTCTCATATCCGTTTTCCCACATACGAGATAGACCTGCCCTAGGCTAGATAGATGAATTGTCATAGAGCAACACCTTATCCAAAAGCTGTTCTATCATTTCGAGATTGAGAGATTGAAAAAAACTTACTTCAAGCTTGCCAATACGAATTTTAAGCAGAATATCATTTCTCTTTTTAGAATCAAAACGACGAGATTGCGGAATCTCTACAGGAACAATAGGTTGTGGCATTAAAATATCCTCCAATAGTTTTACTTTACTAAGAGTATACAGGAGGAGCTCCATGAATGATAGAT
>NZ_JAPVZI010000030.1:0-1561 GCF_041432315.1 Streptococcus sp. 27098_8_76
AAATTGATGGCTTTTTTGTTATACTAGAGATGAGGTGAAATAATGCTTGATAATCAGTTAACTATGGATGTCAGTCCTTATTCTAGTTTGTATGATATCGTGGTTCCTAAAACCCACTTTTTACGTCAGCTAACTGAACTCTGTGATTTTAGCTTTATTTATGATGAACTAGAAAAGAATTATCGTCCCGATTTTGGGCGTAAAGCTTATTCACCGATTATGATGTTCAAATATCTCTTGTTAAAAGATATTTATAAGTTATCAGATGTAGATGTGGTAGGACGTTCCTTGTCAGATATGGCCTTTAAATTTTTTCTTGGTCTAGCTCCTGAAGATTCTGTTATCGAGCCATCCTCTCTGACAAAATTTAGAAAGCTAAGAATTAAAGATGATAAACTACTTGATGTATTGATTCAGAAGTCTGTTCAAATTGCACTCGAACATAACTTGATTAAGAGTAAAATCCTCATTGTGGATGCCACTCACACCAAATCTCATTATAATCATAAGAAACCTCAAGAAATCCTTAGAGAGCGTTCAAAAGCTTTACGTAAAACAATTTATCAACATTCAGAAGATATCAAAATAGAATTTCCAAAGAAACCTCAAGAAGATAACCTCGAAGCAGAGTTGACCTATACAGAGGAGTTAATGGCTGTGGTTGAAAAACACGAGGAACTCTTAGCCCTACCGGCTGTTTCTCAAAAGTTCAATTACCTAAAAGAGGCTGTCGAGGACGACTTAGAACATTTGGAAGCTTCTGTTAAGGAGGAGGCTAGGCTCGGACATAAGACAGCCGACAGCTCTTTCTATGGATATAAAAGTCATATCGCTATGACGGATGAACGGATTATTACTGCTTGTGTGATCACTTCTGGCGAACAAAGCGATGGGAAATATTTACCTGAATTATATGCCAAAACAAAGGAAAATAGTCTGGACATAGAGACTATTATTGGTGATGCGGCTTATTCGGGAAAGGACAACATTCAACTAGCTCGCAAAGAAAAGATTCATTTGGTTTCAAAACTGAACCCTTCAGTTTCAAAAGGTTACCGTAAAGAAGAGGATGCGTTTGAATTTAATAAAGATGCAGGGCTATTTGTCTGTCCAGAAGGACACATGGCTGTTCGCAAAGCAAGGACAGGGAAAAAATATCAAAATAAGAATCAAGTTGTCACTCATTACTTTGACATTGAGAAGTGCAAGAGTTGCCTTTCCAAGGAAGGTTGTTATAAGGAGGGGGCAAAGTCTAAAACTTATTCAATAGCCATTAAGAGTGACGACCATCTTTTCCAGAAGAAATTTCAGGAAACACCTTATTTTAAAGAAATGGCCAGACATCGCTATAAAATCGAAGCAAAGAATGCCGAACTAAAACAGAGACATGGCTTTGATGTCGCGAGAGCATCGGGTCTTTTCAGCATGGAGTTACAGGCAGCCACAACCATCTTCGTGGTCAATATGAAACGAATTATGACCTTAATAAATACAAAATAACCGAGGAACTCGCTCAAATTAACGAGAGATTCCCCGGTTTTCATTTCATTAAAAGTAAGAG
>NZ_JAPVZI010000032.1:0-1476 GCF_041432315.1 Streptococcus sp. 27098_8_76
GGGCGCACGGTGGATGCCTTGGCACTAGGAGCCGAAGAAGGACGTGACAAACGACGATATGCCTTGGGTAGCTGTAAGTAAGCGATGATCCAGGGATTTCCGAATGGGGGAACCCAACAGGTACTACCTGTTACCCGCATCTGTTAAGGATGTGAGGAGGAAGACGCAGTGAACTGAAACATCTAAGTAGCTGCAGGAAGAGAAAGCAAAAGCGATTGCCTTAGTAGCGGCGAGCGAAACGGCAGGAGGGCAAACCGAAGAGTTTACTCTTCGGGGTTGTAGGACTGCAATGTGGACTCAAAGATTATAGAAGAATGATTTGGGAAGATCAGCCAAAGAGAGTAATAGCCTCGTATTTAAAATAGTCTTTGTACCTAGCAGTATCCTGAGTACGGCGGGACACGAGAAATCCCGTCGGAATCTGGGAGGACCATCTCCCAACCCTAAATACTCCCTAGTGACCGATAGTGAACCAGTACCGTGAGGGAAAGGTGAAAAGCACCCCGGGAGGGGAGTGAAATAGAACCTGAAACCGTGTGCCTACAACAAGTTCGAGCCCGTTAATGGGTGAGAGCGTGCCTTTTGTAGAATGAACCGGCGAGTTACGTTATGATGCGAGGTTAAGTTGAAGAGACGGAGCCGTAGGGAAACCGAGTCTGAATAGGGCGAATTAGTATCATGACGTAGACCCGAAACCATGTGACCTACCCATGAGCAGGTTGAAGGTGCGGTAAGACGCACTGGAGGACCGAACCAGGGCACGTTGAAAAGTGCTTGGATGACTTGTGGGTAGCGGAGAAATTCCAAACGAACTTGGAGATAGCTGGTTCTCTCCGAAATAGCTTTAGGGCTAGCGTCGACATTAAGATTCTTGGAGGTAGAGCACTGTTTGGGTGAGGGGTCCATCCCGGATTACCAATCTCAGATAAACTCCGAATGCCAATGAATTATGGTCGGCAGTCAGACTGCGAGTGCTAAGATCCGTAGTCGAAAGGGAAACAGCCCAGACCACCAGCTAAGGTCCCAAAATAATTGTTAAGTGGAAAAGGATGTGGGGTTGCACAGACAACTAGGATGTTAGCTTAGAAGCAGCTATTCATTCAAAGAGTGCGTAATAGCTCACTAGTCGAGTGACCCTGCGCCGAAAATGTACCGGGGCTAAAACAATTTACCGAAGCTGTGGATACCTTTATAGGTATGGTAGGAGAGCGTTCTATGTGTGAAGAAGGTGTACCGTGAGGAGTGCTGGAACGCATAGAAGTGAGAATGCCGGTATGAGTAGCGAAAGACAGGTGAGAATCCTGTCCACCGTAAGACTAAGGTTTCCAGGGGAAGGCTCGTCCGCCCTGGGTTAGTCGGGACCTAAGGAGAGACCGAAAGGTGTATCCGATGGACAACAGGTTGATATTCCTGTACTAGAGTATGTAGTGATGGAGGGACGCAGTAGGCTAACTAAAGCAGACGATTGGAAGAGTC
>NZ_JAPVZI010000034.1:0-973 GCF_041432315.1 Streptococcus sp. 27098_8_76
AAAACGAAAGAACCAAAAGTAGAGTTAGAACAAGATCCTAAGACAGGTGATGTTACAGTGACACCGAAGAAACCAGATGGGTCAACATATCCACCAGGAACTAAGGTAGAAATCCCAGGTAAAGATGGTAATCCAATCGTTGTTACAATCGATGAAGATGGTAAAGGTAAAGTACCAAACAGTGATCTACCAAACGTAGAAAAAACAGGTACAGGTAAGATTACTGAACCAGGTAAATCATCTGTGGAAGTTCCTAAGGTAACAACTTTTGAAAACGATGTATTAGGGGGTTCAATTGCATTGCCAGAGCTAATGATTGAGGTTCGATGGATTGATGAAGACGGAAATGTATTGAAACCATCCGTTAAGACAGGTAATGAAAAGAATGCTAAACATGGATCAATTCCAGTATATGAATTTGTACGAACTGTGATTGCTGAAAATGAACCAGTAATTACTCATATTTTCAGAAAAGTAAGTGAAAGTATAATTCCAAATACAATTCCAGTTACTCCAGTCACACCTGATACTAATGGAAATTCTGGTCATGATACACCTGCGCCAACAACTCCAATTCCAGTAACTCCAGTTCCACTTGCTACTAATGGAGGTTCTGGTCAAGATACACCTGCACCAATAACTCCAACTCCAATTCCAGATGTAGTTACTCCAAATGCAGATCCGGTAGATACTAAGACTACTATTGACAATGGAGCTAAATCAAATGATTCTCAAAATGTATTACCAAATACAGGAACAGAATCAAATGCGACTCTTGTATCTCTAGGCCTTCTTGGTATGCTAGGTGGTCTCGGGCTTGCTCTTGGAAAGAAAAAAGAAGACTAAAAATTTAGTCAAATATGAACTATTCATTGTTAAGTGGACAATGAATACAAAAGATTAAAAAACGGCCTTGTTCCTCATTTCAAGAGGTGTAAGGCTGTTGTTGTATTCTTGAAAAAGCACAGTTGAT
>NZ_JAPVZI010000035.1:0-672 GCF_041432315.1 Streptococcus sp. 27098_8_76
GCAGCCAAGGACAAAGTAGTAGAAACCCCTATTGAACCAGAAGTTGAGTATGTTAGAGATGGTGAACGAGAAGTTGCCACACCTAATGAACGCGTTGAAGGAGCTAAAGGTAAAACAGTTACAACAACTACTTACGATGTAGATTCAAACGATGGTCATATCACAGAACACGTTGGTACCCCAGTCGTCACCCCAGCAGGTAAGACAATCGTTAAAGTTGGTGCGAAAACTAAGGTTCAACGTAATAAGGATGACCAAGGTCGCGATGTGATTGATACCACTACCTATGCAGTTGATCCAAAAACAGGTAAGGTAACTCCAACAACCGTGCGAACTTATGGGAAAACGAAAGCACCAACGGTTGAGAAGAGAGTAGTACCGTCTCCAGTAGTTTATGAAAAAGATGATACGAAAGAAAAAGGTACAGTCCCAACTACTGTTAAAGGTGAAGATGGCGAAGACACTATCACAACAACTTACACTGTGGACACTAATACTGGAAAGATTATAGTAAGTGAAGGTAAACCAGTTCGTACGAAAGAACCAACTAATACTATTATCAAAGTTCCAGCGAAGGATAAAGTGGAGACAACCGAACTCCCATCACCTAAGAAATATGTGAAAGATGATACACGCGACAAAGATCAACCAAATGTGGAAGAAGCAGGACAA
>NZ_JAPVZI010000036.1:0-640 GCF_041432315.1 Streptococcus sp. 27098_8_76
ATTGTCAAAGTTCCAGCGAAGGATAAAGTAGAAACAACAGAAATCCCATCACCTAAGAAATATGTGAAAGATGATACACGCGACAAAGATCAACCAAATGTGGAAGAAGCAGGACAAGCAGGTTCAAGCACTACCACAACAACATATAGTGTTGATCCTACTACAGGCGCTATTACAGAAACAGTAGGAAAACCAGTAGTAGTAAATCCAACAGAAACTATTGTCAAAGTCGCAGCCAAGGACAAAGTAGTAGAAACCCCAATTGAACCAGAAGTTGAGTATGTTAGAGATAGTGAACGAGAAGTTGGCACACCTAATGAACGCGTTGAAGGAGCTAAAGGTAAAACAGTTACAACAACCACTTACGATGTAGATTCAAACGACGGCCATATTACAGAACACGTTGGCACCCCAGTAGTCAGCCCAGCAGTCAGCCCAGCAGTCAGCCCAGCAGGTAAGACAATCGTTAAAGTAGGAGCTAAAACTAAGGTTGAACAATCTAAAGATTCTGAAGGTCATGATGTGATTGATACCACTACCTATGAAGTTGATCCAAAAACAGGTAAGGTAACTCCAACAACCGTTCGAACATATGGAACAACAAAAGAACCAACAGTTGAGAAGAGAGTAGTACCATCAC
>NZ_JAPVZI010000037.1:0-564 GCF_041432315.1 Streptococcus sp. 27098_8_76
AAAAACCAGGTAAGATTGAAATTACTCGACAACCAAATGGAAATGCGATTGTAACGCCTAAGAAACCAGATGGCACAACCTACCCATCAGGCAGCAAGGTAGAAATTCCAGGAGAAAATGGAACACCAATCACAGTAACAATTGGCGACAATGGTTCAGGTGAAGTACCAAATGACAACCTTCCTAAGGAAGCTGTCCCAGGTACAGGAACAGTAACCGAACCGAACAAGAAACCATCACAACCAGTGGATGTAACAACACCAGCTCGTAAGACACCAACAGTAGATGTTGAACAAGATCCTAAGACAGGTGACGTTACAGTAACACCTAAGAAACCAGATGGCACAACCTACCCACCAGGAACTAAGGTAGAAATCCCAGGTAAAGATGGTAACCCAATCACAGTCACAATCGGTGAAGACGGTAAAGGTAAAGTACCAAACAGTGACCTACCAGAAGGTAAGGTTTCAGGTCCAGGTAAGATTACTGAACCAAATAAACCAGCAGTGGAAGTTCCTAAAGTTGAAACACCAGGCAAGGTAACACCAGAAACACCAGTAACTG